>SCVU01000518.1 GCA_004296785.1 Planctomycetota bacterium | reverse complement strand
GGCCTCGCGTCCGCTGGAAGCGCGCTGGTACGTCGTCACGGCGGCCGAGGGCCTGCGCACCGGCGATCCGACGCGCGAGGCGCCGCGGACCGCGTCGCCCGGCGCGGCCGGCATCGCGTCGCGCGCGAGCTCGCTGCCGCCCGCCTTCGCGCTGAAGCCGCCGCCCGCGCGCGTGTACGGCGATCGCCGCGACCGCGGCGTGCTGACGCCGATGTACGACGAGCCGCGGCAGGTCGATCGCTACCAGCGCGACGACGTGAGCCAGTTCGTGCTCGAGCACAAGTCGCTCGCGCCCGGGCGCTACCGCGTGGTGTGCCGCGTCGTCGACGACGGCTGGCCGGTCGGAGAGCGGCGCCGCTGGGTGCTGCGCGACCCGCACGGTCTGCTCGAGAGCGAGCGCGGCTGGTGGGTCGAAGTGAAGTAGCGCGCGCGGTGCCGTCGGACAGCCGCGCGGCGCGCGTTCACGGCAAGACCATGACCTCGAGGCCGGTCGAGCTGCTCCACGGCAGCGGCGAGCTCGAGCAGCTCTGCCATGCCGGTTCGATCCACAGCGCCTGCGCGTAGGCCTTGAGGCCCGCGAGCTGCGGCGCGCTCGGCACCGGGAACGCGAGCGCCGCCGCGCCGCTCGCATCGCTGGCCGCGTTGTAAACGAGCACCGGCCCGAGCAAACCGATGTGGAAGTTCACGCCGAGGCCGAGCGCGTCGCTGCCCGCGAAGTCTTGCGCGAACGCGATGCCGACGAGCGCGTGCGAACTCGCCGGCGCGTTCGTCCACGACAACTTGAATTCGCTCTCCCCCACTTTCGGCGCGAGGTTCGCGACCGCGTGGATCGTCCCGGCGCAGCTCGGCGTCCCCGCGCCGTACGGCGCGAGCCCGTTCGGCAGCCCGAGCACGTTCGGCAGCAGCGACAGCCAAGTCTTGTCCGAGCCCGGCTCATTGCTGAGCGCGAGGACGTCCAGCCCGGCGCTGCCGTCCTGATCGACGGCGCGCAGGCTGCGCAGCGACGCTTGCGGGCTCGCGGAACCGAGCACCGACCACGTCGTGCCCGCGCCCTTCGCGATCGCGAACGCCGTGTCACGCTCGACGAGCAGCTCGAGCGCGCCGTCGCGATCGAGGTCCGCCGCGCCGAGGCCGAGGCTGCGCATGCCGAGCCACAGCGGCGTCGGCGCGGCGAAGCCGCCGGCCGTGCCGAGCACCGCGTACACACCCTCGCTCGCCGGCTGCTGCTGCGTCGTGTAGCAGCACAGCACGACGTCGGGCCGGCCGTCCGCGTCGATGTCGCGCGCGAGCGCGTCGGATCCGGTGACGCCGTTCGGCAGCGCGAGCTGCGACTGCGGCGCCGCGAAACCGCCGGCGCCGTCGCCGTGCGCGATTGCGAACGACCTGTCGAACACGGCCCCCGGCAGCAGCGCGTCGAGCGCGCCGTCGAGATCGAAGTCGGCGAGATCGAGGAACACGTTCGTGGGCTTCACGACGTGCGGCGTCGCCGCGCCCGGCGCGAAACCGCCCTGCCCGTCGCCGAGCCACGGCCGCACGGCGACCTCCTGGCCGCCGGCGAAGATCGTCGTCAACGCCGCGAGATCGCCGTCGCCGTCCGCGTCGAGGTCGGCGTACTGCAGCGCGCCGAGACTCCCCAGCGCCGGCAGCGCACCCTTGGAGATGAACGAGCCGTCGCCGAGCCCGCCGAAGAAATCTAGCGAGCCCTGCAGCGAGCCGTGGCGCATCGATGCGCACACGTCGACGCGACCGTCGAGATCGAAGTCCGCCGCGAGCGCGGCGGAGCAGCCGTCCGCCGCGATCGGCTCTGCGTCGACGAGCGCGTACGCGGCGCCGTTCCAGCGAAACGCACGCAGCTCGAGCCCGCTCGGCAGCGGCTGCTGGACGAGCGCGACGTCGGCGCGCGCATCGCCGTCGAAGTCCGCCGCGCACCACGCGCTCCCGCCGAACGCCGCCGCCGTCTCGAGCACCTGCGTTGCCTTGGGTCCGCTCGGCTCGACCAGCGCGACGCCCGGCGTCTGCAGCGCGATCCACTCGCGCTGTCCATCCGCGTCGAGATCTGCGTGCCGCACCAGCGCCGACTTGCGCCACGCGCCGAGCGACTCGACCGCGCCGGGCACCGCGCCCGGCCCGGCGCGATGCACGCCGAGCCCGTCGAACAAGTCGACGACGAGATCGGCATCGCCATCGTCGTCCGCGTCCGCGGCGATCAAGTCGGTGATGCCGACCGCGCCGGTCGGCAGCGTCAGCACGAGCGGCGGCGCGAACCCGCCGACGCCGTCGCCGCGCAGGTAGCGCCACTTGGTCACTGGACTCGCGCGGTACGCCGCGTCGAGATCGCCGTCGAGGTCGAAGTCGAGCAGCACCGGCTTGCCCGGCGCGACGCTCGTCGCGTCCTCGACGACCGGCGCCGCGAACCAGCCCGGTCCGACGCTCGGCAGCACCGAGACGGTCGTCGACCAGGCCGTGCAGTACACGAGATCGACGTCGCCATCGCCCTCCAGATCCGCGGCCAGCGCGTGCGTCGTGCTCTGCGCGCCGGACGCGTTGCCGATCATGTGCGAGAGGCCGCCCGCGCCGTCGCCGTCGATCGTGAACAGCTGCGGCGCGAACTCGCTGAAGGCGAACAGGTCGCCGTTGCCGTCGTGATCGAAGTCGGCGCCGCCGAGGCCGGCCTGGATCGAAGACAGGCTCCACTGGATCGTCTGCGGCGCGAGCGACGCGTAGCCACCGCCGCCGTTCGACAGTTGCACGCCGAACGTCGTCGAGAGCGTCGGCGTGTCCGCCACCGCGAGCACGCGCACGAAGTCGGTGCGCCCGTCGCCGTTCAGGTCGCCGACCGGCTGGCCGTTGCTGACGAGCAGCGGCGCGTCGAATCCGGCCGCGAGCTGTGCGTTCGAGCGCGTCGCGTACCACTCGGTCGTGACGGCATTCGGACGCACGAGCGCGAGGACGTCGAGCCGGCCGTCGCCGTCGAGATGCTCGATGCGCACGTCGACCGGACTGGTGAACGCGCCCGGGACGACCGGGAACCAGCGGTCGGCGAGCGGGAGCTGTTGCGCGTGGAGCGCGGGAGCGAGTGCGGCGGCGAGCGCGAGCAGAACGCCGACACGAAGGGAGCGCTGTTGCATGGTCGATCCTGATCGTTGCGAGCGAAGGACGGGACCGACGCGCGTGCGCGAGATTCGCACGCGCGCCACGAGATGAGCCGAGTCTAGCCGACTCAGGGCGATTGCAGCACGGTGACCTCGAGCCCGGTCGAGCTGCTCCACGGCAGCGGCGAGCTCGAGCAGCTCTGCCACGCCGGCTCGATCCACAGCGCTTGCGCGTAGGCCTTGAATCCCGCGAGCTCGGGGATGTTCGGCACCGGGAACGCGAGCGACGCCGCGCCGCTCGCATCGCTCGCGACGTTGTACGCGAGCACGGGGCCGAGCAACCCGATGTGGATCTTCACGCCGACGCCGAACACGTCGGTGCCCGCGGGATCCGGCGCGAACGCGATGCCGACCAGCGCCTGCGCATTCGCCGGCGCGTTCGTCCACGACAACTTGAATTGGCTCTCACCGACCTTCGGCGCGAGGTTCGCGACGCCGGTGATCGTGCCGAGACAGTTCGGAGTGCCGCTTCCGTACGACACGAGCCCGACCGGCTGCGCGAGCACGTTTGGCAGCAACGAGACGAAGTCGTAGTTCGGGGTTGCGGAGACCACGCTCCACGCGAGCACGTCCGCGCTGCCGTTGCCGTCGAGCTCGACGACGTCGAACGCCCTGAGTGAGCCCGTCGTGCTTGCGGAGCCGACGACGGTCCAGCTGGTTCCCGCGCCCTTCGCGACTGCGAGCGAGGGCCCGGCGTCGGCGAGCAACTCGGCAGCGCCGTCGCGATCCAGGTCGGCGAACGCCACCTTGCCGTCCGCCACGCCGGGCAGCAGCGCCACGGTCGGCTGGAATCCGTGCGTCGCGGAAGCCAGACGCGCGAGGATGCCGGCCTGCACGGGACCGAGCGCAGACACGCTGAGGATCGCGTCGGCTCGCCCATCCTCGTCGAGATCGAACAACCGCCCGTGCCGGATCACGTGACTGGCCGCGACGCTCTCGTGCACCTGCGGCGGAAGGAATCCGCCCAAGCCGTCGCCACGCGCGAGCGTGAATGCCGACTTCGACCCGGCCGCTGAACTCAGCACGTCGATGTCGCCGTCGAGATCGACGTCGGCGACGTCGATGTAGGGATCGAGAGGCGACGTGGCGGGCGCGACCGCGGGACCACCGACGAGGCCGCCGGCGCCGTCGCCGAGCACGGCCTGCAGTCCTTGCTGCGCGAAGGTGCCCACGGACGTCAGGCACACGAGATCTGCGTTGCCGTCGCCGTTCGCGTCGCCGACGCGCACGCGCAGCGCGGTCGCGGACATCGCCGTGGAGCTCGCGGACTGGAACGTGCCGTCGCCGTTGCCGCCGTAGAGTTGCGCGGACAGCGCGGCACCCGAGCACAAGTCGGCGCGCCCGTCGCGATCGAAGTCGGCGGTTGCGAGCCACGGCAGCGTGCTCGCGACCTGTACGTCGCTTTGCGCGAAGCTGGTGCCGTTCCACAGATAGGCCTGGATCTGCGCGGAGAACTGCGGGCTCACGGCGGCCGACAGCGCGAGATCGGAACGCCCGTCGCCGTCGAAGTCCGCCGTGCAGTTCGCGAGGATCACGTCGGCCGGGGGAACTCCGAGCACGAGATGCGCGTTCGGACCGGCGTCTTCGATGACCGCGACGCCGGTGCCCTGCCCGGCGATCCACTCGCGCTGGCCGTCGGCATCGACGTCGGCGCGGCGCACCATGTCCGAGGCCGGCCACTCGCGCAGCACTTGGTACGCGCCGGGTAGCGCGCCGGGCGAGCCCGGGTACACGCCGAGCTTCCAGTACTGGTCGACGACGATGTCCGCGTCGCCGTCCTCGTCGGCGTCGGTGATGATCAGCTCGAAGATCCCGGTCGGCGCGGCGCCGGGATCGACGGCAGGCGCGAACCCGCCGAGCCCGTCGCCTTCGAGGTAGCGCAGGTTGAAGGTCGGGACGAGTCGATACGCCGCGTCGAGATCGCCGTCGAGGTCGCAATCGCCGAGCGACAGGTCCTCCGGCGAGTTGAGCCCCGCGTCCTCGACGACCGGTGCCAGGAACCACGCCGGGCCGACGCTCTCGAGCACGGCGATCGTGTCGGGATTGTCGGTGCACACGACGAGATCGGTGTCGCCATCGCCCTCGAGATCGGCCGCTTCGACGTCGATCGCGCTCTGCGCGCCGTACGCGAATCCGATCAAGTTCGACAGGCCGCCCGAGCCGTCGCCGTGGCTCGTCAGGATCTGCGGCACGAACTTGCCGTACGCGAAGACGTCGAGCACTCCGTCGTTGTCGAGGTCGGCGCCGCGCAGCGCGGCCGAGGTCGTGAACACGCTGAACTCGAGCAGTTGCGGCGCGAGCGTCGCGTACGTGCCGTCGCCGTTCGACAGCTGCACTTCGAACGTCGTGCTGAGCGGCGGCGTCACCGACGTCGCGAGCACGCGCACGAAATCGACGCGGCCGTCGAGGTCGAGGTCGCCGACGGGCTCGCCGTGGCTGAGGAAGATCGGCGCCTCGAAGCCGCCGCTCGCCTTCGAGCGCGCCGCGTGCCACTCGGGGACGAGGTTCACGCTGCGCCACGACAACAGATCGAGCCGGCCGTCGGAGTCGACGTGCTCGAAGCGAACGTCGTGCACGGTCTGGGTCGCCGGCGGAAGCACCTGGTGCCACGCATTGGCGAGCGGAGCGAGCTGGGCCCCAGGCACGTTCGCGAGCGCGGTCGCGAGCGCGAGCGCGAGCGCGACGCCGATGCGAAGAGGTAGGTGCGGCATGCTGGGAGTCGGTGAGTGCGAGACTACGGCAACACGGTGACTTCGAGTCCGGTCGAGCTGCTCCACGGCAGCGGCGAGCTCGAGCAGCTCTGCCACGCCGGCTCGATCCACAGCGCCTGCGCGTAGGCCTTGAAGCCCGCGAGCTC
>SCVU01000517.1 GCA_004296785.1 Planctomycetota bacterium | reverse complement strand
GCTCTTCCGATCTCACAGCTCCCAGCTCGTCGTGCCCGCGGCGCTGATCGCCATGTCCGCCCACGCCATGCACGCGGGCATGTCGGAGGTCGCGCGCTCGACGCGCACGTGCGGCGGCGCCGCGCGGCGCGCCAGCGCGTCGTAGTGCGGGTTCGCGGCGCCGGCGAGGCACAGCACTTCGAGATCGGGGATGCGCAGCCGCGTCAATGCGCGCAGCACGCGCTCGGTCGCGTTCGACGGGTCGGCGCCGCCCAGCGTCACGAGCAGCCGGTGCGCGCGCTCGGGCACGTCCTCGCGCGGCTGCGCGCCGCGGCGGAACTCGCGCCGCAACAGCGCGTACTGGCTGCCGAGCAGCAGCCGCGCCGAGCCGCTGCGCCAGCCGTAGTCGCGCTCGGCGGCGTGCAGGTTCTGATTCAAAAGCAGGTCGGCCTCGTACGCGCCCGCGCGGGCCTCGTCGTCGAACAGCAGCACGCGCAGCCCGGCCGCGCGCAGGTGCGCCTGGTACGGCGCGCCGAAGTGGTAGCCGTCGAGCGCGACCCAGCGCGCGCCGCGGCGGCGCGCGAGGCGGATCGTCGCGCGCGCGTCCTCGGCGCTGCCGGCGCGCGCATCGATCGGTTGGAGCTCGAAGCCCTCGGTCGAAAGGCGCGCCGCGAGCGCGCTCGCGCAATCGGCGCTCGCGAAGCTCGCCACGCCGCCGCGCTCGGTCCACGCCTGCGCGAGCGCGAGGCAGCGCATCACGTGGCCGGTGCCGATCGCGCTCGAGGCGTCCGCTCGCAGCAGGAGTTCCATCCGCTACGCCGCGCGGCGCGCCTCCTGGAACAGGCCGCCGTCGCGATCGATGCACTCGACGATCGCCGCGAGCGGCGCGCAGTTCGCCGGACCGACGGTCGACAGCTGCACGCGGCGCACGAACTCGAGGTCGTGCGGATGATCGATCGTCAGCCGGTAGTCCGGCCTGCGCAGCGCGCTCGGCGCCTGCACCAGCGCGAAGCGAAACCGCGCGCGCTGCTCGTAGATCCACTCGGTCACGTGCTCGCGGTGGTGCGGCGCGCGGCCGTGCTCCCAGGCCTGCTCGAGCACGTCCGCGCGGAACGCCTCGAGGCCGGTGCCGATCGGCATGCCGCTGCCCCAGCACGTCAGGTTGTGCGTGTAGTCGTTGCCGTCGAGCAGGTGCGTGTCGACGACGCGGTCGCCTTCCTCCCAGCCGAGCAGCGGGCAGTCGGCCGTCACGCGCACGACGTGCTCGGCGCCGAGCTCGCGCGCGCCCATCCGGTAGCGATCGCACACGTCGAGCGCCGAGCCGCGCAGGCAGCGCCAGCCGCGCAGCGCGCACAGCTCCGCGATCGCATCGTCCTCGGCGAGCGTCGACGTCACGACCGCCCAGTCGGTCAGCGACTGCATGCGGATCACGCGCTCGGCGACGCGCTCGAGCAGCGTGCGCGCGCCGATCTTCATCAACACCTTGCCGGGCAGACGGGTCGAGCCCATCCGCGCCTGGATCAGACACACGACGCGCGCGCTCACTTGCGATACGCCTCCAACACCTTGTCGAGCGCGGCGAGCACGTCGTCCTGGTCGGCGTCGCTCATCGCGGGGAACAGCGGCAGTGACAACAGGCGCGCGTACGCGGCCTCGGCGACCGGGCAGTCGCCGTCGCGCGTGCCGAGCTGCTCGCGGTAGTACGTGAACGTGTGCACGGGTCGGTAGTGCACCTGCACGCCGATCCCCTCGGCGCGCAGCGCGCGGAACACCTCGTCGCGATCGACGCGCAGGCGCTCGAGCTCGAGCTCGACGACGTACAGGTGCCACGCGTGGCCGCCGCCGTCGCGGCGCGCGAGCGGCCGCACGAACGCGTGGCCCGCGAGGCGCTCGGCGTAGCGCGCGGCGAGTTCGGCGCGGCGCGCGACGAAGTCGGGCAGGCGCGCAAGCTGCGCGCGGCCGAGCGCGCACTGCACGTCCGTCAGCCGGTAGTTCCAGCCGATCCGCGCGAGGTCGTAGCGATGTGCGCCGGCGCGTTCGCGCTGCGCGAGGTCGGTGTCGATGCCGTGGTTGCGCATTGTGCGCATCCGCCGCGCCAGCGCGTCGTCGTGCGTCGTGACGACGCCGCCCTCGGCGCTCGTCACGTGCTTGGCCGGGTGCAGGCTGAACGCGTTGAGCTTCGCGAGCGTGCCGACCTTGCGGTGGCCGAGCGCCGCGCCGAGCGCGTGGCACGCGTCGGACACGAGCTCGATGCCGCTGGAGGCGCACAGCGGCACCAGCACGTCGTAGTCGCAGGTCTGGCCGGCGTAGTCGACCGCGACGAGCGCGCGCGTGCGCGCCGAGAGCTTGCGCGCGACGTCGCGCGGGTCGACCAGCAGCGTGCGCGGATCGACGTCGACGAAGACGGGCTTCGCGCCGACGTACAGCGCGGCGTTCGCGCTCGCGGCGAAGGTCAGCGCCGGCACGAGCACCTCGTCGCCGGGCGCGAGCTCGAGCGCGGCGAGCGCGACGTGCAGCGCGGCCGTGCCGCTCGAAACCGCGACCGCGTGGCGCGCGCCGACGGTCGCCGCGAACGCGCGCTCGAATTCCTGCACGCGCGGGCCGGTCGTCAGCCAGTCCGACGCGAGCGCGTCGACGACGGCCTGCACCTCGGTCTCGCCGATCGACTGGCGCGCGTACGGCAGCAGCTTCGCGCGCACCGGCGCGCCGCCGTCGATCGCCAGCGCCGCGGTCGCCGCCTGCGTGGGCTCGTGCATCGGCGCGGCTCCGCTACGCCGCCGACAACACGCGGCCGCGACCGTCCTTGCGCCGCGAACCGTTGGCGGCCCGACGCAGGTCGTCGGCGCGCCGTCCGTGCGGCAGTCCGCCGTTCTCGAGCTGTGCGACGAGGCGGCGCAGCGCCGCGACGTCGAGCCACTCGTCGTTCTTGTCGCTCGTGTACGCGAAGCCGTCCGGCAGCACCTCGCCGTCCTCGTCGGCCGTGCCGCCCCACCACGGGAACTCCGGGTGGATCACGTACAGGTCGCCGTGGCGGCGCGCGTGGCGCGCCTCGTCGGTCGAGATCAGGCACTCGTGCAGCTTCTCGCCCGGGCGGATGCCGGTGACGTCGATGCGGCAATCGGGCGCGATCGCGCGCGCGAGGTCGACGATGCCCATGCTCGGGATGCGCGGCACGAAGACCTCGCCGCCGTGCATGAGCTCGAGGCACTCGCGGACGAACGAGACGCCGCGGTCGAGCGAGATCCAGAAACGCGTCATGCGCCGGTCGGTGATCGAGACCGCGCCGCTCGCGCGCTGCTTCAGGAAGATCGGGATCACGCTGCCGCGGCTGCCCATCACGTTGCCGTAGCGCACGCACGAGAAGCGCGTGCCGCGCTTGCCCGCGTACGAGTTGCCCTGCACGAAGAGCTTCTCCATGCACAGCTTCGTCGCGCCGTACAGGTTGGCCGGATTGACGGCCTTGTCGGTCGAGAGCGCGAGCACGCGCCGCACGCCGGCGTCGATCGCGCCGTCGATGATGTTCTTCGCGCCGAGGATGTTCGTGCTGACCGCCTCGAACGGGTTGTATTCGCAGGCCGGCACCTGCTTCATTGCCGCGGCGTGCACGACCGTGTCGACGCCGGCCTCGAACGCGCGGCGCAAGCGGTCGGCGTCGCGCACGTCGCCGATGAAGAAGGACAGGCGCGGGTCGGTGATCTGCCCGCGCAGCTCGTGCTGCTTGAGCTCGTCGCGGCTGTACACGATCACGCGCTTCGTGCGCGTGTCGGCGAGCAGGGAGGCGACGAACATGCGGCCGAAGGAACCGGTGCCGCCGGTGACGAGGTACGTGTGGCCCTTTTTCATGGCTTTCGAGGACGCCGCCGCCCTGGGAGCAGGGCAGGGGCTCGGGCGTCCGTCGACAGAAAAGGGCGCGGGCTTGAGCCCGCCGGCGGGCGCTAGCTCGAGCGCGGCGGCAGGGTCGCCGGGCCTTCGAGCGCATCGGCCACGCGCTCGTGCGCGCGCATCGCGCGCCAGCCGACCCACATCCAGAAGATCGAGACGAAGAACCCGAACATCACGCCGACGACGCCGAGGAAGTACCCGAAGCCGCCCTGCAACTCGATATTCGACATGGACACTCCAGTGGTTCAGGAGAAGAAGAGCAGGCCGGTGAACACGGCGCCGCCACAGATCAGGAAGACGGCGAACGCGAGCGCGATCTTCAGCGCGAGCGGGAACGGCTCGGGCGAGCGCGCGGGCAACAGCTGCGGCGGGCGCCGCTGCAGCGCCGAGACGAGCTCGCGGCCGCGCGTCGTCGGAATCGGTTCAGCGGGCGCCGCGCGCGGCGGCGCCGCCGGAAGCGGCGGCGGCATCGAGACGGCGACGTGCTCGACGTCCGTGCGCACCTCGCTCGCGTGTTGGTAGCGCCGCTCCGGTTCCTTCGCGAGCGTGCGCAGCACGACGTCGTCCAGGCGCACGTCGATCACGACCTTCTTCGACGGCGGCTCGAAGCGGCCGAGCGGCAGCTCGCCGGTCAGCAGTTCGTAGAACACGACGCCGAGCGCGTAGATGTCCGCGCGGTGGTCGACCTCGCTCGGCCGCTCCCACTGCTCGGGCGCCATGTAGTGCGGCGTGCCCATCACCTGATCGGTGCGCGTCAGCGTGTCGCCCGGCCGCGCGCCGGAGACCTTGGACAGGCCGAAATCGAGGATCTTCACCTGCCCGGAGCGGTCGACGAGCACGTTCTCGGGCTTGATGTCGCGGTGCACGACGCCGCGGTCGTGCGCGTACTGCAGCGCGTCGCAGATCTGCGCGACGATCGCGAGCGACTCGCGCGCGGCGAGCGAGCGCGCGCGCAGCATCTCGCGCAGGCTGGCGCCCTCGACGAGCTCCATCGCGAAGTAGAACCACGGCCCCTGCTGGCCGAACTCGAAGACCTGCACGATGTGCGGGTGCGCGAGTGACGCGAGCACGCGCGCCTCGCGCGTGAAGCGCTCGGCGAAGCCGGGCTCCGCGGCGATCTCGCGCGCGAGCAGCTTCAGCGCGACCTGCCGATCGAGCCCGCGCTGGCGCGCGCGGTAGACGAGGCCCATGCCGCCCTGGCCCAGCAGTTCGCCGATCTCGAAGCCCGGGAACAGCGCGGCGAGTTCGGCCGGCGCCGGCAGCTCGCGCGGCTTCGGCGGCGCGCCGGCAGTCGGCGGCGCGGCGGCCGCGAGCAGCAGGCAGCGCGGGCACAGCCCGTCGGGCTGCACGGCGGTGCCGCACTCCGAGCAGTAGCGAGTGGCGGGCATCGGGGGGTCGTCCGGCGTCTCAGAAGCGCCGCGCGGCAAAGGTTACAGGTCGGGTCCGCTCACTGCGCCAGCGCGCGCAGCAGCGCCGCGAGCTCGTCGTCGACGTCCGCGTCGCGCGCGACCGTCGCCGCGACGCGCTCGCGCACCTTGTCGCGAAAGCGCGCGCGCAGCCGGTGCACGGCGACCTTGACCGCGCCTTCCGTCAGGCCGAGCCGCGCCGCGTGCGCGGCGACGCGGCCGTCCCCCGCCGCGCCCTGCAGCTCGTCCTTGAGCTCGTCGAAGACCGCCGCGCGGCCGCTGTCCTTGTACTCGCGGCCGAGCGCGTCGACGCACGCGCACAAGAGCTCGCGCGCCCACGCCTGCTCGAACGCACGCTCCGGATCGGACGCGTCGCCGGCGAGCGCTGCGACGCGCTCGTCGGCGCCGCCGAAGTCGAGCGCGAGCTGCGAGAGCGCGACGACGCGGCCGCCGCCGCGCTTCTCGGCGCGCGCGTGGTCGCGCCAGTTCGAGACGAAGTGGCGCAGCGACGCGAGCAGGAACGAGCGGAAGCGGCCCTTCTCCGGACCGACGGCGTCGAGGTCGCGCTTCTCGAGCAGGCGCGCGAAGAACGCCTGCACGACGTCCTCGGCCTCGTGCGCGGCGAAGCCGCTGCGGCGCACGTACGCGTACAGCGGCAGCCAGTACGCGCGGCACAGCTCCTCGAGCGCGGGCGCGTCGCTCGCGCGCGCGGCGAGCACGAGGCTCCAGCGCGTGGTGTGGAACGGCTCGCGCGCGCTCATGACTGCGGCGGCCGCTGCGTCGAAAGGCGCGCGTCGAGCCAGGCGCGCGCTCCGGCGGCGTCGCTGAACGCGCCGTCGAGCTGGGCTTCGTACGCGGCGCGCACGAGCTCGCCGAGCGGCTTGCCCTGCGCGAGCCCGCGCTCGAGCAGGTGCCGGCCGAGCACGAGCGCGTCGGGCGGCGCGCGCTCGACGCCGAGCAGGCGCGCGCGCTCGAGCAGCTTCGCGGCGTTCGCACGGCTCGATGCGCGCGCGGCGCCGATGCGTGCGAAGCTCTCGATCGACTCCGGCGCGAGCGCGGCGGAGAGACGACGCGTGCGCACGTCCGTGGGGTCGTCCGCGGCGCGCGCGCGCGCGCGGTGCAGCGCGAGCACGCGGCGGGTCAGGTCGTTGGACAGGCCGATCGACGCAGCGAAGCGCTCGGCCGCGGCGTCGTCGACCTCGTCGAGCAGCAGCGCGAGCGCCCCCGCCGCGCTGCGCCCCGCGCTGCGATCGCCCGCGTAGCGGTCCAGCGCGCCCGCCGTCCGCTCGAACGCGGCCGCGTCGAGCGCCGCGAGCGCGCCGAAGCCGTCGAGCCAGCCGCTGTCGCGCAGGAATGCGAGTCCGAGCGACGGCAGGCTCGACTTCTCGGCCCACTTCAGCCACTCGCCGCAGATTCGCTCGGCGGGCAGCTCGGCGAGCG
>SCVU01000516.1 GCA_004296785.1 Planctomycetota bacterium | reverse complement strand
TGATGATCGGCCGCTACGGCGAGACCTACGTGATGGACTGGGGCCTCGCGCGCGTGCGCGAGCAGCGCGGCGAAGCCCAGGATCTCAGCGTGCAGGATCTCGCGGGCGGCGGGCAGCTCACGCTCGACGGCGACGTGATCGGCACGCCGGCGTACATGTCGCCCGAGCAGGCGGCGGGCCGGATGACCGAGCTCGACGCGCGCTCCGACGTGTACGCGCTCGGCGCGATGCTCTACCACCTGCTCGCGCTGCGGATGCCGTACGCGAAGCCCGACGAGAAGCCGAGCGCGCGCGACGTGCTCGCGCGGGTGCGCGCGGGTCCGCCGCAGCCGCTGTCGCAACTCTCGCCCGCGCCGCCGGCCGAGCTCGTCGCGATCTGCGAGCGCGCGATGGCCCGCGAGCCGACCGCGCGCTACGCGACGATGGAAGCGCTCGCCGGCGACCTGCGCGCGTTCCTCGAGGGCCGCGTCGTCGGCGCGTACGAGAGCGGGCCGTGGGCCGAGTGGAAGAAGTGGGTGCTGCGCAACAAGCGCGTCGCGGCGCTCGCGATGCTCGCGCTCGGGCTGGCGATCGCCGGCCTCGTCGCGGTGCTCGTCGTGCAGACGATCGCGCGCGCGAAGGTCGAGAGCTTGTCGGATCACCAGCTCCTGACCGAGCTCGAGGTCGAGGCGCATTCGCTGTGGCCGGCGGTGCCGGCGCGCCTGCCGGCGCTCGACGACTGGCTGCGCCGCGCGCGCGAGGTCGGCGCGCGCCTCGCGCTGCACGAGCAGCGCCTCGCGGAGCTCGATGCGCGCGCCGCGTCGGTGCACGAGCGCGAGCGCGATGCGAACGCGGCGTTCCGCGCCGAGCACGTGTGGACGTTCGACGACGCGACGGCGCGCTGGCAGCACGACAAGCTCGTCGAGCTCGTGCACGGGTTGCGCGCGTTCGTCGCGGCCGACGGCGTCGCGAACCGGCTCGCCGAGGTCGAGGCGCGGCGCGCGAGCGCGGCGACGATCGAGGAGCGCAGCATCAGCGGGCCCGCGGCGCGCGCGGCGTGGGAGCAGGCGCGCTCGCAGATCGCCGCGGATCCGCGCTACGGCGGGCTCGTGCTCGGACCGCAGCTCGGACTGTTCCCGATCGGCCGCGATCCGCAGAGCGGGCTGTACGAGTTCGCGCACGTCGACAGCGGCGCGGTGCCGCGGCGCAACGAGCTCGGCTTCCTCGACTACGCACCGGACTCCGCGATCGTGCTCGTGCTGATTCCAGGCGGCGCGTTCCGCATGGGCGCGCAACGCGACTTGGCTGCCGATGCGCCGAACTTCGACGCGGAAGCCGGCGATGGCGAGTGTCCGGTCCACGAGGTCGAGCTCGCCGCGTACTTCATCGCGAAGTACGAGGTGACGCGCCTGCAGTGGGCTCGGCTGAGCGGGCGCGACGCGCGCTTCGAGCAGCCGTCGCGCGTGGTCGACCTCATGCCGATGGAGGCGCCGTCGTGGATCGATGCGCACGCGGTGCTCGGGAACCGCGGGCTCGCATTGCCGAGCGAGGCACAGTGGGAGTGCGCGGAGCGCGCGGGGACGACGAGCGCGTGGTGGGGCGGCAACCTGCTCGATCAGATGAGCTCGGCCGAGCGACTCTACGAACCGCCGCAGCAGTACGGCCCGCGCGACCCGGTCGGCTCGTGGCAACCCAATCCGTTCGGGCTGTACGACGTCGGCGGCAACGTGTCGGAGTGGTGCTTCGATCGCTACGCGCGCAACGATTTCACGCAGCCCGTCGAGCGCGTGACCGGGCGGCGGATCGGCGCGGACGGCGGCACGATGTGCATCTACCGCGGCGGCAGTTCGATCTTCGAAGCGCGCTACGCGCGCAGCTCGATGCGCTTCTACGCGCTCGCGGACCAGCGCATCGACTTCCTCGGCGTGCGCGCCGCGCGGCTTGTCGAGTAGCGCGTCCGACGCGCTACGGGTGCATCGTGAAGATGTCCGCCGACGAGTCGGCGGGCACGCCGCCCGCGCTGCCGAGGATCAGGATCCGCTTGCCGTCGTCGAAGCCCGCGATCTCGACGCCGAAGCGCGGCTTCAGCGTCGTGCCGACCGATTGGATCGCGTTCAGCGCCGGCAAGTACACGCCGACCTGCGTCTGCGGCACGCCCGTGCCGCTCGCGAAGTCGAACGAGAACAGTCCGCCGATCACGCCATAGCCCGGCGGCAAGCCGGGCCGCGGGATGCAGATGACCTTCCCGTCGCGCACGATGATCGTGCACGCGACCGGATTCCAATTGCCGCCGCCGTTGCTGTAGCGATACGCATCGCCGAGCACCGCCGACGTCACCGACGAGAAGTCGACCTGCGCTCCGCCGACGACGAGCGCATCGCCGTTCGACAGCGGCGACTGCGCGTGCGCCTGCCGCGGGCTCGGCAGCGGCGCCGCGGGCGCGAGCGCGCCGCCGCCCGGACCCGGCGTGTACAGGTACGTCGCCGCGGTCGTCGCCGGTATCGCGCCGACGCCGGCGTTCTCGACGCCGCCGGTGATCAGCACGCGCCCGTCGCCGAGCCGGCTCGCCTGGTGCGTCGTCAGTCCGCGCTGCAGTCCCGGCCCGCTCGTCCACGTGTTCGTGTTGGGGTCGTAGACCTCGGTCGTCGCGACCGCGCTCGTGTATGCGAGCGGCTGGCCCGTCGGATGGCTGAACGTGAACTGCGGCGAGCCGCCCGTGACGAGCACGCGCCCGTCCGACAACAGCGTCGCCGTGTGCAGCGCGCGCGGCGTCGCCATGTTCGGCGTCGGCGCGTACTGCCCGGTCAGCGGCTGGAACAGCCGCCCGCTCGCGAGCACGCCGCCCGGGCCGATGCCGCCGAGCAACAACACGCGTCCGTCGGCGAGCAGCGTCGCCGTGTGGTGCGTGCGCGGCTCGGGCAGCGGGATCGGCGAGTTGCCGAAGCTCTGCGTCTGCGGATCGAAGAACTCGACGCGGTCGTAGATCGTCGTCGCCGCGCCCGGCGCTTGTCCGCCCGCGACGTAGATGCGTCCGTCGACCAGCGTCGTCAGCGAGTGGAACACGCGCGCGAGCGCCGAGTCGTTCTGCGACGGCACCGTCTGGTTCGTGAACGACAGCGCGAACTGCGTCTTGTTGCTGATGTCCTTCACGAGCGTCGTCGCGCCCGGGAACGTCAGCGCCTGCGCGTGCAGCGTGAGTCCCGCGATCGTGCCCGAAGGCGGCAGCGGGAACGTCAGGACCTTGCTGCCCGTGCCGCGGATCGCGCCGAACTTCCACAAGGGCTGCAGGTCGAGGCCGACCGACAACACGCGCGGATCGTTCGGGTCGAAGATCGACAGCGGCGTCGGACCGCCGGTGAACGACGGCAGGAACGCGAAGAACGTCCCCGGGCTCGCCGTGATCTCGTAATCGACCTGGCTGCCGAGCACGCCGCCGCTCCATTCGAGCGTGACCTGCGCGGCGGTGGCGGCGCGCAGCGCGGCGGCGGACAAGAGGACGAGCGCGGCGCGGCGCGCGGCGCGCGCGGGAGCGGACGGAGCGAAGGGGATCACGGGTGCGGTTCCTGGAGTCGAACGGGGACGGCGCTCGCGTGGGCCGCGCGACACCTCCCCTCCGATTCGAGTCTATACGAGCGGTCAGAGACGCGGGTTCCGCCGCTGCCGCGCGATCCCGGAAAACTCTTCGAGCTCTACTTGCCCTGCGACTTGGC
Organism: Planctomycetota bacterium; assembly: GCA_004296785.1. Lineage (GTDB taxonomy): Bacteria > Planctomycetota > UBA1135 > UBA1135 > GW928-bin9. Next base: position 2,415 of record SCVU01000516.1, on the reverse strand, counting down.
GAGCAGGTCCGCGTCGTTCGGGAACAGTTCCAGGCCCTTCTTCCACAGCGCGGCGGCCTGGTCGGCCTTGCCCGCCTGCACGTACATGTTGCCGAGCAGCTTGTACGTCTCGACGAAGTGCGGCTGCATCGCGCCGGCCTCCTGCTGCGCGACGAGCGTCTCGAAGTGCGAGATCGCCTCGTTCTGCTTGCCGAAGATCGGCGGCCAGAACGACAGGCCGACCGCCTTGCGGAAGCGCGCCTCCCAGTGGTGGTCGTCGAGCTCGAGCGCGCGGTCCCACGCGCCGTCGGCCTTCATCGCCCACTTGCCGGCGAGCGAACTGCCGCCCGCCTCGAGGATCTTCTGCACGTACGCGGTGCCGAGCTCGACCTGCGCGTTCGGATCGTTGGGCGCTTCCTCCGCGCGCTTCTCGAACCACGCGACCGCGTCGTCGAGCTTGCCCGCGCCCTTGATCTTCTGCCACAGCTCGTCGCGATCGAGCTCCGACAGCGCGGGGTCGAGCAGGCTCTTCAATGCGGCCGGGTAGTCGAACGCGGCGCTCGCCGCGGCGGGCTTGCCGCCGCTCGGCACGGCCGCCGGCTCGGTGCCCGCGACCGCGCGCTCGGCCGCCTGCGCCGCGAGGAAGCGCTCGACCGCCGCTTCGATCGCGTCGGTCGACACGCGCGCCTCGTTGGATGCGGCGAGCGTGGGGCGGTTCGCGAGTTCGGCGACGCGCGCCTCGCTCTTCTCGAGCCGCGCCGCCACGTCGAGCAGCTTCGCGCCGAGCGCTTCGAGCGCGTGCGTCTGCTCGAGCTGCGCTTCGCGCGCCGCCGCGGCCGCGGCGCGCTGCGCTCCGATCTGCCAGCCGGCGGCTCCGACGGCGACGAGCGCGATGCAGGTGGGAACGATCCAGGTCTTTTGGCTCATGGGAGTGCGGGTGCGGAGTCGGGGGTGAACGGAGGCGCTAGCGCGCGCGGAACTCGAGCTCGACGCGCGTGGCGCGCGCCGGCTCGACGCGGAAATCGATCTCGGCGACGCGGCCGTCGGCGTGCGTCGCGCGCACGGTCCACGCGCCCGGCGCGAGGCCGCGCGCGGTGAACGCGCCGAACGCGTCGGTGCGCGGGCCGAGCGCGATCGGCACCTCGCCGGCGCCGAACGGCGCGAAGACGAGTGCGGCGCCCTCGACGGTCGCGCCGTCGCGCTCGCGCACGACGAGTTCGGCGCTGCCGGCGGGCTCGAGCGCGAGATCGGCGAGCTCGAGCGACTGGCCCTCGGCCAGCGCGAGCCAATCGGTGCGCGTGGTCGCGCATGCGCCGTGCTCGTCGATCGCCCACACGCGATAGCGGCCGCCGGGGAGCGGCGCGAGCTCGTAGCGGCCGTCGGAATCGGCCGCGCACTTGCCGCGGAAGTCCGACGCGTCGCCGGAGGAGTCCTCGGACATCACGAGCAGGATCGCCTTCGCGATCGGCTTGCCGTCGCGCGCCGCGACGACGCGGCCGCGCAGCGCACCGCTCGCGAGCGCGACGTCGCGCACGACCTCGCCGCGGCCCGCGAGCTCGACCACCGCGATGCGCGTCATCGACAGCGCCATGTTGCGGCCGCCGTGCAGCTCCCACGTGCCCGCATCGAGGCCGCGGAACGCATACACGCCGTCGGCGTCGGTCGTCGCGCCCTTCCACGTCTCGCCCTGGTCGCGCGCGAGGCCGAGCGTCAGCGAGTAGTTCGCGGCCGGTTTGCCGTCGGGCTGCGTGACGCGGCCGGTCAGCGTGAGCTTCGCGCGCGGATCGACGAAGTCGAGCACCGTCGTCTCGCCGTCGCGCACGCGCGCCGGCAGCAGCGCCTCGGGCGCGCTCGCGCGGCGCCGCGCGTCGCCGAAGTGCATCGCGACGTACGGGCCGGCGGGCAGGTGCTCGATCCGGTAGCGGCCGTCGGCGTCGGCGTCGCACATGTCGAACAACAGCGGCGCGCCGTCGAAGTTCATCGAGCTCGCGAGCACGCGGACGTTCGGCCACGGCGCGCCATCGCCGCGTTCGACGCGGCCGGCGATCGCGCCGCCGCGGCCGAGCACGATGTCGCCGATGCGCAGCGGCTCGCCCGCGCGCAGCTCGAAGCTCGCGCTCGAGCGCGCCGCGTAGCCGGAGGCGAGCGCGATCACGCGGCGCATGCCGAGCGGCACGTCGACGAGCTCGAACGCACCGTCGGCGCCGCTCCGCGCGCCGCCCCACAGCGCGGCGGGCAGTTCCTCGGGCCGCATCGGCAGCGCCGGCGACGGCGCGAGCGCTTCGCACACGACGAGCGCGCCCTCGATCGGCTTGCCGTCGCCGTCGAGCACGCGGCCGCGCACGGAGCTCGGCGCGCCGAGCTCGATGCGCAGCGGTGCGTCGAGCGGCACGCGCACGCCGTCGAGCACCTGGCTCGCGAGCCCCGGCGCGCGCA
>SCVU01000515.1 GCA_004296785.1 Planctomycetota bacterium | reverse complement strand
CCCTCGCGCAACAGCACCGGCGCTCGCTCGAGCCCCGAGCGCTCGCCCGCCGCGAAGTCGACGTTGCGCGGCGGCGCGCCGTTCAAGCTCCACGCGAAGCTCGGGTTGCCGAGGTCGCCGCTCGGTCGCTCGCTGCCCTGCACGAGCTCGAACGCGCGCAGGCCGACGCTGCCGCGCGCGTCGAGCTCGAGCCACGCGGGCACCGAGGCGGCGGTCGCGAACGCCGTCGCGACGAGCATCCAGCCCGCGTCCGGCGCGACCGCGTTCTCCGGCGCGAAGCGCACCTGCCACGGCGGGAGCTCGAGCGTGCGCCAGGCCGCCGCGCGACCGCGCGCGTCGATGTGCGCGCGCGCGAGCCCGGGTGCGACGAGCGTCGCAGTCGCGCCGGGCGCGTCGGCGAGCGCGAGCGGATCGCCGATCGGACCGAGCGGTCCGAGCGTCCACCAGTGGCGGATCCAACCGGGCGCGAGCGCGGCGCCGCGCTGCTCGAGCTCCGCGAGCGACCAGTGCGCGCTCGCCAGCGCGCCCTGCAGCAGCAAGAGCTCGCGCTCGGCCACCGGCTCGCAGCGCGACGCGTCGAGCGCGAGCACGCGCTGCGCGAGCGGCAGCGGATCCTCGGCCTCGTCGAAGCGCGCGCGCACGAGCGCGATCGCCGCATCGGCCAGCGGATCGGTCGGCGCGCGCTCGAGCGACTCGACCCACGACTCGAGCAGCGCCTGGCGCGGGCCCGCGGCCTCGAGCGGCGACGCGACGAGCGCGCGCGCGCCCTCCTCGTACCGGCTCGCGCGCACGGCCGCTTGCGGGCTCTGCGCGCGCGCACCGGCGACCGGCCACGCCGCGAGCGCGAGCGCGAGGCACAGCGCGCGCCTCATCGATCGCCTCCCGCGCTCGCGCGCAGCTCGACGCGCGCCTGCTCGGCGCTCGCGATCCGCCGCAGCGCATCCTGGAACTCCGCGTAGCGCGCGACCGGGATGCGCCGCTCGAGCAGTCGGAAGCGGCGCTCGACCTCGAAGCCAGCGCTCGTCGCGCGCACCTCGCGGCGGTAGTCGAGCAGGCCCGGCAGCTCGATCGCGCTCGGCTCGGGCAGCGCGCGCGCGCGCCACCCGTCGGGCAGCTTCCATTCGACCGTCGTGTGCAGCGCGAACGGCCGGTCGAACACGAGGTCGTGCTCGCGCTCGCCCGCCGGTTCGGCCGCCGCGTCGAGGATCGGCAGCGGATCGAATGCCGGTGCGACCGACGGGCCCGCGGCCTCCTGCGTCCACAGGCTCGCCGCGCGCAGATCGGCCTCGAGCCACGCGCGCGCGCCGATGTCGTCGAGGTCGCTCGAGCGGATCGCGTCGACGTCCACCTTGCCCAGACCGCGCTCGAGCTCGCCGGCCAGGCGCGCCGCGCGCGCGTCGGCGCGGCCCGAGTAGCGCTCGCGCAGCCGCACCGCGAAGCCGCCGACCGAGTCGTCGCGCAGCGCGACGCGGCCGCGGCCGCTCGCGTCGAGCTCGACCGCGTAGCGGCGGCGCAGCTCGTTGTCGTCCGCGTGCGCGTACGGGATCGCGCGGCGCTCGACGCCGTCCGGGCCGACGACGAGCACCTCGGCGCCCTGGTCGTCCTCGCGCAGGTACTCGAGCGGATTGTGCTCGGCCGTCGCGTCGAGGAAGTAGCCGTCGCGCTCAGGCGTAGGCTCGACCCACGCGATGCAGTGGTTGAAGTGCTCGACCATCGCGGCGCGCAGCGGCTCGTCGGGCCGGCGGTGCTCGGCGCGGATCAGCACCGGCCGCGCGGCGACGCCGATCTCGGCGAGCATCTGCCGCAGCAGGATCGACTTGTCCTTGCAGTCGCCGAGGCGCCGCTCGAAGATCGTCGTCGCGGTGAACGGCTCGTAGCCGTGCGTGCCGAACGGCCACGAGTTGTAGCGGACCTCCTGCGCGACGAAGCGCAGGATCGACTCGACGCGCTCGCGCTCGCCGCTCTTGCCGGCGACGAGTTCGGCGACCTTCGCGCGCAGCGCGGCCGAGGTGTCGAGCTCCTTCTCGATGAAGTGCCACCACCAGCGGCCGAACTCGGCCCAGTTCGCGTACGTCGACAGGTCGACGACCGGCACGAGCTCCGCGAGCGGCGGCATGAAGCCCTCGGGCGACAGGCGTGCGAGATCGCGCGCGAAGAAGCGGTACGAGCGCAGGCCGTTCGCGTCGACGGTGACCTCGTGCTGCAGCTGCTCGCCGTTGCGCTCCTCGACGTAGACGTTGAGCTCGGGCGCCGACAGCACGACGAGCTCGGAGCGCAGCACGCTCGCCTGCGGATCCGGGTAGTCGGCCTGGAACAGGTGCCGCGCGCCGAAATAGCGGCCGAACAGATCGGGCCCGCTCTCGTCGATGCGCCACTCGGCCTCGACGTAGTCGCCGCTCGCCAGCGGCGGCAGGTCCCAGATGCGCGCGACGAGGCCGCTGTCGGTCGTGCGCGCGCGGCGCGGCGGCGTCGCGCGCTCGAACGAGCCGTCGGCGCGGATCGCGCGCAGCACGTGCACGAGCGGCAGCCCGCGCGCGTCGTGCACGATCGGCCACTCGTCGAGCAGCTGCACGCCGCGCTCGTTCTGCGCGCGCAGCAGCACGTGCTCGTAGACGTGCTCGGTGCCGTCGGCGTCGATCTTCCAGACCTTCGTGCGATCGACGACGAGCACGGGCTCGGCGCCGAGCGGGCTCGCGCGGTGCGCGGCCGCGCGCGCGAGGCCGTCCCAGCGGTACGGCGTCTCGAAGCCGGCGCCGTCGCCGGCCGACAGCAGCGCGCGCGCGCGGCGCGCCTTCGCGTCGCCGGGCTCGAGTGCGAGCAGTGCCGCGTACGCGCGGTCGGCGCCGGCCGCGTCCGACAACCGCTGCTCGATCCGCGCCAGCGCGCGCCACGCCTGCGGTTCCTCCGGGCACAGCGCGAGCGCGGCCGACAGGCGCTCGCGCGCCGCCTGCGGTGCGCCGGCGAGCTCGTGCAGCTCGGCCTGTGCGAGCAGCGCGTCGACCTCGTACGGCGCGCCGTCGTACACCTGCTGTTCGAGCGCGAGCGCGTCGGCGACGCGGTCGGCGTCGATCAGGCGCGCGCGCAGCGCGTCGCGCACGCCGCCGGCCAGCCGGCGCTGGTCGAACGCGCGCTGCAGCGCCGCGAGCGAGCCCGCGGCGTCGCCGGCCGCGCGCAGCCACTCGGCGCGCGCGAGCTGTGCCCACGGCTGCGCCGCGCACTCCGGCAGCGCGACCGCGCGCTCGCGCAGCGCGCGCGCCTCGAGCGCGCGGCCGCGCTGCTCGACGTGCCGCGCGCGCAGCC
>SCVU01000514.1 GCA_004296785.1 Planctomycetota bacterium | reverse complement strand
GCGGGAATCGACCACCTGCGCCTGTCGATCGACGAACCGATCGTGCCGCCGCTGCGCAACCTGTTCCGCGCGCGCGGCGTGATGGGCAAGGGCACGCGATGAGCGCGAGCCTGCAACGTCCGAGCTCGATCCCGAGCGTCGGCATGACCGGCCGCATCGACGGCCTCGTGCTGCCCGGGAGCGAACTCGAGCTCGCACCGCTCACATCGAACGCGCCCGTCGCGGTCCGCATCGTCGCGACGTACCCGCACGGCGACGCGTTCCGCTACGACCTCGAATACTGGGGCTTCGAGCCCGGGCACCACGATCTGCGCGCGTGCCTGCAGCGCGTCGACGGCTCGGCGACCGACGACCTGCCGGCGATCGACGTCGAGGTTGCTTCACTGCTCGCGCCGGGCCAGGTGCTGCCGCACACGCTCGAGTCCGGGCGCGTGCCGCGCTTCGGCGGTTACGTCGAGATCCTGTTCGGCCTGGGGATCCTGTGGTTCGCCGTGCTCGGCTGGCTGCTCTACTCGCTGCGCGCGCGGCGCGCGGCGTCCGCGGTGGAGAAGCGCCCCGCGTCGTTCGCCGACATGCTGCAGCCGCTCGTCGAGCGCGCATCGCGCGGCGAGCTTTCGCCGAGCGAGCGCGCGCTGCTCGAGCTCGGCCTCGCCAAGTGGTGGCAGGCGCGTTTGGGCTGGACGGGCCTCGCGCCGGTCGAAGCGCGTCAGCGCTTGCGGGCCCACGAGCAGGCAGGCCCGCTGCTCACGCGGCTCGAGGACTGGCTGCACCGACCGCCCGGCGCGACACGCGTCGACGCCGCCGAGCTCGCACGGATCCTCTCCCCGTACCGGCAAATGCCCGCGGCAGAGTTCGACGCGCTCGCGCGCTCGGGAGCGAACGCATGACTTCGGTCGGCATGTTCCGCCACCCGGAGGTGCTCGCGCTGTTGTTGTTGCCGATCGCGTTGCTCGCGTGGCAGTGGTCGCGGCGCCACGGCGGTCTCGTGCTGCCGTTCGACAGCGCCGCGGAAGCGCCGCGCCGCGGCGCGGGCGCGTGGTGGCGCTGGCCGCTCGACGTCGCGGAGTCGCTGCCGGCGCTGTTGCTCGCGCTCGCGATCTGCCTGCTCGCGGGACCGCAGACGCTGCGCGAGCCGCGCTCGAAGCGCGTGCTGACGAACATCGAGTTCTGCGTCGACGTCTCCGGCAGCATGCTCGCGAAGTTCGGCGAAGGCGATCGCTACGACGCCTCGATGCAGGCGATCGACGAGTTCCTGACGCTGCGCGCCGGCGACGCGTTCGGCCTGACCTTCTTCGGCAACAACGTGCTGCACTGGACGCCGCTGACGACCGACGCGTCGGCGCTGCGCTGCGCGCCGCCGTTCATGCGGCCGAACAACCTGCCCTACTGGTTCGGCGGCACCGAGATCGGCAAGGCGGTGCTCGCCTGCCGCAAGATGCTGGTCGAGCGCGAGGAAGGCGATCGGATGATCGTGCTCGTCACCGACGGCTACAGCGCCGACCTCGGCGGCGGCCGCGAGGAGGAGATCGCGCGCGAGCTGAAGGAGGACGGCATCGCCGTCTACACGATCCACGTCGCGCAGGGCGAGATCCCCGACCCCGTCGTGCGCCTCGCGTCGCTGACCGGCGGCGAGGCGTTCAAGCCCGAGGACGCCGAGGGTCTGTCGCACATCTTCCGACGCATCGACGAGATGCAGCGCACGCGGCTCGAGAAGACGCAGTCGGAGTCCGCCGACGAGTTCGAGCCGTGGTGCTGGGCCGGCCTCGCGCTGCTCGGCGTCGCGCTGCTGTGCTGGTTCGGACTGAGGTCGACGCCGTGGTGAGCGAAGCCCTGCCCGCACTGCAGGCCGCGCTGATCGCCGCGGCGGCGGCGCTCGTGCTCGCCGCCGCCGCGGAGTGGCTGCACTCGCGCCGCGTGCGGCGCGTCGCGCAGCTCGCGTTCGGTCCGCGCGGACGTCCGGCCGGCTGGGCGGTCGCGGCGCCGTTCATGCGCGTCGCGGCAGCGAGCGCCGTCGCGTGGGGACTCGTCGCGCTGCTGCTCCTGCCCGCGCGCACGCACTCGCTCGATGCGTCGCAACAGTTGAGCGAGCACGACGTGCGCCACATCCTGATCGTGCTCGACGTCAGTCCGAGCATGCGCCTCGTCGACGCCGGCCCGAGCCGCGAACAGAGCCGCATGGCGCGCGCGCGCGACGTCGTCGACTCGTTCTTCCGCCGCGTGCCGCTGTCGAACTACCGCGTGTCGGTCGTCGCGACGTACAACGGCGCAAAGCCCGTCGTCGTCGACACGCGCGACTACGAAGTGATCCGCAACATCCTCGGCGACCTGCCGATGCACTACGCATTCCCCGCGGGGCAGACGAAGATCTTCGACGGCCTCGAGGAAGCCGCGAAGCTCGCGCGTCCTTGGAATCCGGGCTCGACGACGCTCGTGCTCGTGACGGACGGCGACACGGTGCCCGCGACGGGCATGCCCGCGCTGCCGGCGTCGATCTCCGGAACGCTCGTCGTCGGCGTCGGCGACGCGAACGTCGGCAAGTTCATCGACGGCAAGCAGTCGCGGCAGGACCGCTCGACGCTGCGGCAGATCGCGGCGCGACTGCGCGGCACGTACCACGACGCGAACGAGGCGCAGATCCCGACGAATCTCGTCGTCGACTCGTTCGGCCTCGACGGCGAGGGCCCGCTGGCGAAGCTCACGCTGCGCGAGTACGCGCTCGCGGCGGTTGCAGTGGGCGCTGCGCTGCTGGCGCTGCTGCCCGTGCTGCTGCGGACGCTGGGCGCCGGCTGGCGCCCCGGTGTGCGGGCCGGCGTGCGCGCCGCACGCACCGCCCAGGCCCCGCGCGCGGGCCGCGGCGGAATCGAACCTCTCGTCGCACCCGCGCCGAGCCGAAAGAGTAGGATCGCCGAGGTCCACGCGGGAGCCGCTCGCGGCTCCGAGGAGTGATCGAATGAAACGCGCCTTCCTGGTCGCATGGCTGTTGTTGCCCGCGGCGGCCGCCGCCTACCACTGGGGTCCCGGACAGGACCGCATGCGCTCGGACGCGGCGTCCGACGCGTTCGCGCGCGCGCGCGAAGAAGCGCGCGCGGCGCAAGCGTGCGACGCGGACGGCCCCATGGCGCGCGAGCACTGGGCCGCCGCCGAGGTCGCGTACGGCGAAGCGATCGCCGCGCTGCCGCCCGGCTCCGAAGCGGAGTCGCGCGCGCTGCGCCTGGAGCGCGCGAAGGCCGCGATGCAGTGCGGCAAGCTGCCGGAGGCGCGCGTCGAGCTCGCCGGGCTCGTCGAGCAACTGCAGGGCGATCCGAGCGCCGACGCGGTGCAACTCGCCGATGCGCGTCGCTCGCTCGCGAGCGCCCAGTACTACATGACGTGGCTGCTGCGCCTGGAAGGCGCGCCGCGCACGGAGTGGGAGCCGGAGGTCGAAGCCTCGCGGCAGAACTTCAAGCTCGTCGCCGAGCAGGCGGAGCGCCGCGGCGACACGCTGCTCGCGAGCGTCGCGAAGGAAGACCTCGAGTCGTCGATCCGACTCGCGCGCATGGAGCTGAAGGACCTGCAAGGGTTGCCCTTGCCGTCGCAGTGACAGGGTTGCAACGGCCGCGGTCGCGGCCAGAGCAAGAAACAGAGCAAGGGCAAGAGCTCCGGCGATGCGCGCGGCGCGGGCGCCGGCCCGCCGCCCGATGGCTCGGGCTCGTGAAACCGGCGCGCGCGCGCCGCTAGAGTTCCCAGCCCCGGAGGACGCGTGACCCGCGGTCGCGTGGGAAGCGGCGTGCCCGACGGATCGTCGAAGTGGAGTCGAGACCTCGCATGTCGATGCTGATGCCCGCCCATCGTTCGCTCGCCGCAGGACTCGTGATCGCAGGATGCATCGCGACGCGCGGCGCGTTCGCGCAGGTCACGATCACGACCGGAGTGCCGATCCAGCTCGGCGGCGTCGAAGAGGTCTTCGACTACTCGGAGATCGAGGCGCTGATGGCGGCGCAGGGCGGCGCGGTCGTCGCTCCGACCGCGGCGCCGAGCTCGAGCGGCAATG
>SCVU01000513.1 GCA_004296785.1 Planctomycetota bacterium | reverse complement strand
CCCGACAGCGACTCGTTCTCCGGGTCGTACGGGAAGTTCGTCGTCGAGCCGTTCGAACGCGGCTTCGGCCACACGATCGGCAACGGCCTGCGCCGCGTGCTGCTCTCCTCGATCGAGGGCACCGCGATCACGTCGGTGCGCGTCGAGGGCGCCGAGCACGAGTTCTCGTCGCTGGAAGGCGTGTACGAGGATATGACCGACATCGTGCTCAACCTGAAGCGGCTGCGCGTTCAGTTCCCGGGCACCGACGGCATCAAGGCGCGCATCCACAAGAAGTCGAAGGGCCCGGTCACCGGCGCCGACGTCATCTGCGAGGACGAGGGCGTCGTCGTCAACAAGGACCTGCACATCGCGACGCTCACCGTCGATCGCGAGTTCAGCATCGAGCTCGAGATCAGCAAGGGCCGCGGCTACGTGCCGGCCGACGAGAACGTCTCGCCCGAGCAGGCGCTCGGCACGATTCCGATCGACTCGGTGTACTCGCCGGTGCAGCGCGTGCGCTACGCCGTCGAAGCGACGCGCGTCGGCAAGTTCACGAACTACGACCGGCTCGTCCTCGAGATCTGGACCGACGGCACGATCACGCCGCAGATGGCGCTGACCGAGGCCGCCAAGATCTACCGCAAGCACCTGAACCCGTTCGTGCTGTCGGACAAGAGCAGCGACCAGCGCCTGGTCGCCGGCGATCCGAGCATGTCGGAGTTCAACCAGGTCAACCGCAAGCAGGCGGAGGTCGAGGCGCTGCTCGACCGCCCGCTGACGGACCTCGAGCTGTCGGTGCGCGCGCGCAACTGCCTCGACAGCGCGAACCTTAAGTCGGTGCGCGACCTCGTGCGCATGTCCGAGGCCGAAGTCATGGCGCTCAAGAACCTCGGCAAGACCAGCCTGACCGAGATCAAGGCGAAGCTCACGGAGCTCGGGCTCGCGCTCGGCTTCGCAGGCTGATCCACCGCGCTGAGCTGATTCTCCGCGCCGATCCACCCACGCACTCCTCTCCGACAATCCTCCCATGCGTCACCGTGTAGCAGGCTTCAAGCTGGGTCGCACCACGAGCCACCGTTCGGCTCTGATGCGCAACATGACCAATTCGCTGATCGAGCACGAGCGGATCACGACGACGCTGGTGAAGGCGAAGGCGCTGCGCCCGCACGTCGAGAAGCTCGTCACGCTCTCGAAGGTCTCCTCGACGCACCACCGCCGTCGCGCCTTCGCGCAGCTGCGCAACGCGCGCAGCGTCGAGAAGCTGTTCGACGTGCTCGGTCCGCGCTTCAAGGTGCGCGCGGGCGGCTACTGCCGGATCCTGAAGCTCGGCAAGCCGCGCCTCGGGGACAACGGCACGCGCTGCATCATCGAGTTCGTCGAGCGCACGCCGAAGGAAGAGCCCGAGGCCGCGGCGAAGAGCTGAGCGCGGCGCGCTCGCGCAAGCGAGCAGTGCAGCCACACCGGCGCCGCGCGGTCCGACCGCGCGGCGCCGAGCATTTCGGGGCCGCTAGCCGCTTGCCGCTCGTTGGCCGCGCGCCGCGCGCCGCGCGCTAGCCCCGCGCGAGGCGCATGCGCCCGCGGCCGAGCAGCGCGTCGACGTCGCGCGCGAGCTCGGCCGTCAACGCGACCGCGTGCTTCGCGTCCGCGCGCACCGGGCGCACGCGGCCGTCCGCGCCGAGCACCTGCAGGTACACCGGCCGGCCGCCGCGGTGCTTGCCGAGCACCTCGAACAGCCGCTCGATCAAGCCCTCGTCCTCGGGCGTCACGTAGATCCACACGCTGCCCTCGAAGCGCTTCAGCGTCTGCTCGAGCGTCCAGACCTCGTCGACGAGCATCGCCGCGCCCTCGGAGCGATCGTCGACCTTGCCCTTGACGATCACGACCGCGTCGTCGGCGACGACCGCGCGGAAGCGCTCCCACGTGCGCGGGAAGAACGTCAGCGCGGCCGAACCCTCGAGATCCTCGAGCTGCGCGCGCGCCATCTTCTGTCCGGCCAGCGTGCCCGTCTTGACGACCGCCTCGCGCAAGCCGCGCACGAGCCCGGCCAGCACGACCTCGGCCTGGCCGCCGCGCTGCTGCAGCTGCCCGGTCGTGCACGTCGAGAGGATGCTGAACAGTCCGGCGCGCTCCTCGAGCGGGTGGCCGGACAGGTAGTAGCCGAGCACTTCGTACTCGGCCTTGAGCCGCTCGCTGCGCGACCACGCCTTCGTCGCGTCGATGCCGTCGGCGTCCGCCGCGCTCGCCGGTTCGAGCAAATCGAAGAACGAGCTCTGGCCCGCGCGCCGATCGTCGGCCGCGCGCTGGCCGTCGGACAGCGCCGCGTCGAGCGCGGCGAGCAGCGCGCCGCGGTCGTGGCCCTGCGCGTCGAAGCAACCGGCCTTGATCAGCGCTTCCCAGGTGAGGCGCGTCATCTCCTGCGCGTCGACCTCCTTGCACAGCCGGTGCAGCGTCGGCACGCCGTCCATGCGCGCGCGTGTCGCGACGAGCGCCTCGATCGCCTTCTCGCCGGTGCCCTTGATCGCGCCGAGGCCGAAGCGGATGCCCGGCGGCGTCGGGCGGAACTCCCAGCCCGACGCGGCGATGTCCGGCGCCAGGATCGCGATGCTCGCCGCCTTCGCGTCGTCGACGAACGCCTTGATCTTGTCGCTGTCGTGCATTTCGCACGACATGTTCGCGGCCAGGAACTCGCGTCGGTGGTTCGCCTTCAGCCACGCGGTCTGCCAGGTGATCAGCGCGTAGGCGGTCGAGTGCGACTTGTTGAAGCCGTAGCCCCCGAACTTCTCGATGTTGTCCCAGATCTGCTGCGCGACGTCGCGCGCGCAGCCGTTCTTCATCGCGCCCTCGACGAACTTCGACGCGAACTTCTGCATCACCTCGGGCTGCTTCTTGCCCATCGCCTTGCGCAGGTTGTCCGCTTCGTTGAGCGAGAAGCCGGAGAGCGCGCTCGAGATGAGCATCACCTGCTCCTGGTAGACGATGCAGCCGTACGTGTCGCGCAGGATCGGCTCCATCGACGGGTGCTCGTACGAGATCGGCTCCAGACCGTGCTTGCGCCGGATGAACATCTCGACCATGCCCGACTCGAGCGGGCCGGGGCGGTACAGCGCGAGCACGGCGATCAAGTCCTCGAAGCGCGTCGGCTTGAGGCGCGCGAGCAGCTTCTTCATCCCGTCGGATTCGAGCTGGAACACGCCCAGCGTGTCGCCCTGCGCGAGCATGCGGAACGTCAGCGCGTCGTCCTCGGGCAGCTTCAACAGATCCGGCACCGCCGTGCCCGCCAGTTTCAGGCTCGCCAGCGCGCGATCGAGGATCGTCAGCGTGCGCAGCCCGAGGTAGTCCATCTTGAGCAGGCCGAGCTGCTCGAGCTGCGGGCCCGGCCACTGCGTGACGACTTCGCCGTCGTGCGTCGCCAGCGGCACGTACTCGGTCAGCTTGCGGTCGGCGATCACGACGCCGGCGGCGTGCGTCGAGATGTGGCGCGCGATGCCCTCGAGCTGGATCGAGTACTTGAACAGGTCGGCGAGGTCGGGCCGTTCCTTGCGCACCTTGACGAGGTCTGCGTCGCTCTCGGCGAGTTCGGCGAGCTCCTTCGCGCCCGGCCCCTGCGGGACGAGCTTCGCGATCTTGTCGACCTCCGCCAGCGGCACCTCGAGCACGCGCCCGACGTCGCGCAGCGCGGTGCGCGCGGCCATCGTGCCGAAGGTCACGATCTGCGTGACGCGGTCCGAGCCGTAGCGCTCGCGCGTGTACTGCAGCACGCGCTCGCGGCCCTCCTTGCAGAAGTCGATGTCGATGTCCGGCATCGAGATGCGCGAGCTGTTGAGGAAGCGCTCGAACAGGAGGTCGTAGCGCAGCGGATCGACCTGCGTGATGCCGAGCACGTACGCGATCAGCGAGCCCGCCGCCGAGCCGCGGCCCGGCCCGACCGAGATCGAGTGATCGCGCGCCCAGCGGATCAGGTCCCACACGATCAGGAAGTACGAGACGAAGCCCATCTGGCGGATCACGCCGCGCTCGTACTCGAGCCGCTCGCGCGCCTTGGCGTGCTCCGCGCCGTAGAACTTGCGCAGGCCCTCCTCGCACAGCCGGTCGAAGAGCTGGTCCGCGCTCTCGCTCGTGCCGGTGTCGAAGACCGGCAGGTGGTACTTGCCGAAGTCGAGCTTCACGTCGACCTGGTCCGCGATGTCGCAGGTCGCCGTGACCGTCTTCGGCAGGTCGCGGAACATGTGCGCCATCTCCTCGCCCGTGCGGAAGAACAGCGAGTCGGTGTCCATGCGCCAGCGCTTCTCGTCCGCGCGCTTGGCGCCCGTGTTGATGCAGATCAACACGTCCTGCACGTGGCAGTCCTCGTGGCGCAGGTAGTGGATGTCGTTCGTCGCGACGAGCGGGATGCCGGTGCGGCCCGCGAGGCGCACGAGGTCCTCGTTGACCTTGTTCTGCAGCTCGATGCCGTTGCGCTGCAGCTCGAGCCAGAAGTGCTCGGGTCCGAACAGGTCGCGCAGTTCGCCGGCGAGCTTCTCGGCCTCGCTCTCCTTGTCGAGGCGGAAGAGCTGGTTGATCTCGCCGGCCAGGCAGCCCGACAGGCACGTGATGCCGCTCGCGCGCGAGCGCAGCGCCTCCATGTCGACGCGCGGCCGGTAGTTGTAGCCCTCGAGGTAGGAGATCGACGCGAGCTCGAGCAGGTTGCGCCAGCCCTGCGCGTCGCGCGCGAGCAGCGTCAGGTGGCTGTAGCCGTTGTCGACCTTGCTGTGCTTCTCGAGGCGCGACTTCTTCGCGACGTAGACCTCGCAGCCGAGGATCGGCTTGATGCCGCCCTTCGTGCAGGCCTGGTAGAACTCGATCGCGCCGAACAGGTTGCCGTGGTCGGTGATCGCGATCGCGCGCTGGCCGTCCTTCTTGCACGCGTCGACGAGCGCGCCGATGCGATTGGCGCCGTCGAGCAGGCTGTACTCGGTGTGGACGTGCAGGTGCGCGAAGTCGGAGCCGGACATGCCGTTGCCTCGCCGCGCGCCGCGCTACGCCGCGCCCGAGACCTTGAGCAGCATCGCGAGCAGCGCCTTCTGCGTGTGCAGCCGGTTCTCGGCCTGCGCCTGCACCAAGCTCTGCGCGCCGTCGAGCACTTCGTCGGTCACCTCGACGTTGCGCCGCACCGGCATCGCGTGCATGAAGCGCGCGTCGCGGCCGAGCTCCATCGCCTTGCGGTCGACGCGCCAGCTCGACAGGCGCGCGCGCCGGCTCGCGGCGAGCGTCGTGTTGCCGTAGTCCTCGAGCGACTGCCACGAGCGCGCGTACACGACGTCCGCGCCGCGCACCGCGTCCTCGAGGCTGCCGCCGACCGCGAGCTTCGTCCCCGCGCGCGCGGCGGCTTCCTGCGCTTCGCCGACCACGCCGTCGTCGAGTCCGAAGCCGGTCGGGTGCGCGACGCTGACGTCCATGCCGGCGCGCAGCGCGGGCACGAGCAGCGAGTGGGGGACCGCGAGCGAGGCCGGCTCGGGCGAGTGCACCCACACGAGCGCGAGGCGCCGGCCCTTCAGCTCACCGAGCGACTCGCGCAGCGTCATCATGTCGGCCAACGCCTGCAGCGGGTGCCACAGCGCGCTCTCCATGTTGATCACCGGCACCGCGGAGTGCCGCGCCCACGACGCGATCTGCGCGTCGCGGCGGTCGACGGCCCAGGACTGGCCGGCGGGCGCGGGGCGGATCGCGAGCGCGTTCACGTAGTGCGACAGCGCGCGCGCGGCGTCCTTGATGTGCTCGGGCGCCTTGCCGTCCATCACGGTTCCCTCGCGGTCCTCGAGCTCCCAGAAGTCGCTCGACGCGTTGAGGTTGATCGTGTGTCCGCCGAGCTGGTGCACGGCCGCCTCGAACGACGTGCGCGTGCGCAGCGAGCCGCGGAAGAACAGCATGCCGATCGTGCGCCCGACGAGGTCGGCGCGCGCGGCGCGGCGCTTGAGCCGTTGCGCGTGGTCGATCAGGTCGTCGATCGCCGACGGTTCGAGGTCGTGCAGTCGGACGAGGTGGCGCGGCGTGGCCCCGGCGCTGGATGCAGGCGGCATCCCTAGAGCGTAGCGGAGCGCGCGCGCGCACACACGCGGAACCGTCTCGTCGCCGAGACCGCGCGCGCGGAAATCGCGATTGCCTGCGACGCGCTCCGCGGTGGTGGAACCAAGGCTCCGCCGCGTCCGCTCTCGGGCGCGGCGGCGCGGGCCGGCCGCCCGCGCACTCGGCTCGCCAGCACTTCTGGAGGCTCTCACAAGTGAAGAAGCTCATCGCAGGACTGTTCGTCACCGCCCTCGCCGGCGCCCTGGTGTCCCTCGCCATCGACTCGCGTTCCGAAGCGCAGCAGGGCGGCAATCCGATTCCCGTGATCAAGGTCGAATGCGACGGCTCGGGCTGCGGCGGAAGCGGCAACACCGCCTCGGGTCCCCGCGAGTTCGTGTATCACGTCAAGGTCCCGGGCGGGAACTACGTGAGCTGCACGAGCGTCGAGATCGGAGTCGACATGTCGGATCTCCCCATGTACACGAACCTCGTGAAGCCGCCTGGTTGGATCGTTGAGATCCTCGCCGCATCGCCGACGCACGCTCTTGCGACCACGCCTCACGGTTCGACGAGCACGCCGGGCGGCACTTGCGAGTACGTGCTGAAGTTCAGCGGCCCCGCGATGACGAGCCATTTCACGCTCGGCTACGACTACGACGCCAACTTCGAAGCCCACGACGCGAATTGGAAGGTCAACAACAACGTCAATCGCGCCGATTGGACGAAGCCGGTCGGGCTGGGGCAGGGCCCCGTGCATTCGCCGTACCCGTCGTAGTCCGACCGATCTCGAGTTCGCGCCGCGGATGCCGACCGGTATCCGCGGCGTCGCTGTGCGAGCTCGCCTGAATGCGCGCTCATTGCGTTTCGCCGCGCCGCCGCCATCCTCTTTCGATGCTCACCATGCGCACTCTCGGTCTGCTCGCTGCGTCGTGTTTGCCGTCCGCCGTCGCCGCCGCCGGCGTGAGCGTTACCGTCCCCGTCGAGAACCGCATCGCGTGGTCGGCCGGATCCGGCTCGTTCGGCCGCGCGGTCAGCGGTCGCTACGTCGCCGGGCTGCCGCTCGGCGTCGTGCAGATGCGCGGGAGCAACGCGCTGCTGCTGCACGCGCCCGGCGCGACGTCGACGAACGAGGTCGCGCTCTCGAGCGTGAACGACGTCGCGACTCTGTACGGCACCGGCGCGACCGACGGCCTGGCCGTCGTCGCGAACAGCGAGCCGCTGCGCGTCGGCGCGTTCGACCCGACGACGGGAGCCTGGAACTTCGAGGCGGTCTCGATCTCCGCGTGGAACGGCGCGAAGCTCGTGCGCTCGACCGATCTCGACCTGTCGGGCACCTGCGACTTGGTCGGCGTCGGCAGCAACTCGCGCACGATCCTGTTCGCGACATCTTCGTCGGGCTCGTTCAGCGCGCAGACCGGCTTCTCGATCAACTACGACGTCCTCGACATCCAGCCGATCGACTGGACCGGCAGCAATGCACCGGAGATCGCGATCAACTCGACGTGGGGCGTCGAGGTGTACGACCAGTCGGGCACGCGGCTGTACTGGCGCTCGAGCCTGCAGGCCGGCACGTGCATGGCCGTGCTGCCGCAGGATCCGACCGCAACGGGTGACAAGGACACGCTCGCGATCGTCGGCAAGGGCGCGAGCGGACCGAACCAGTACCTGCTCGTCGCGACCGCGGGCGGCACCCAGACGGCGGTCTCGCTCGGCGACGCGAAGATCGCGACCGCGGCCAGCGGTGACCGCGACGACGACGGCGACGCGGACCTGTGGTTGACGACGCGCGCCGCGCAGATCCTGCGCCAGTTCCGCAACGACGGCGGCTCGCAGTTCTTCTCGACGTCGACCGAGCTCACGGCGCTCAGCGTCGGCGATCCGACGCAGACGGCGCCGAACACGCACGCGATCCCGATCATCGCCGACCTCGACGGCGACGCGGATCACGCATGGGACGGGCCGCTCGATCGCGAGAACGACCTGTACTTCGCGTCGGAGGACGCGGGCTTCGGAGTCTGCTACCCGGCGATCCCGGCGTACGTGCCCGCCGGTCCTCCGGCAAGCGGCTTCGACTACGACTCGAGCGAGCACGCGATCTTCGACGGCGTCGATCTGTGTCGCCACGCCACCGAGCCGACGGTTGCGGTCAAGCTCGCGCTGAAGAACGGCTGGGACGCCGACACGTCGGACGCGACGCACCTCGAGGTGCTCGTGTGGAAGGACGCTCCGACGCTTCCGCCGCTCGACGAGATCGACGGGACGACCGTGTGCCACGAGTGGTTCGCGGACTCGTCGAGCGTGAATTTCTTCGCGAACGCCAACAACACGGGTCGGATCCACTTCGACGTCGCCGTGAGCTCCGCGAGCTTGCCGCCGTATTGCTTCCACGAGAAGTTCTTCATGGCCATCCGTCCGATCAAGGTCGACACGAACGGCAACGTCGCGCAGACGTGGCGCTACGCGCACGGGAGCTTCACCGGCGATTTCAGCCCGGATCCCAACAACCAGTTCCCGCACTTCGGCGCGCTGACCGGACTCACCGGCGCGTGGCAGGGCGCGCTCCCGACGACGCAGTGCCAGGGCGATGACGCCGGCACGCCCGGCGGGTTCGTTCCGCGCACGCAGCTCCCGCCGATCCCGGCGCCCGTGGTCATCATCACGAAGTCCACGCCGAGCCCGCCGATCCAGTCGTCGAGCTAGGGCGTGCGGCGCGCGCCGAGCCCGTGCACCTGCACGAGGCCCCAGTAGAACGGGTCGCTCCAGCGCTCGGCGGCGGCGAGTTGCGCGCGCGCGTCGCGCAGCGCCTCGGCGGTTCCGGCGCCCTTTGCGATCCGCTCGTACGCGCGCGCGCACAACTCGAGCGTCGCGTAGTGATCGAGCGCATGCTCGGACGCGACGACGCAGCGCGCGCCGGCGCGCAACCACGCGCCGACCAGGTGTTGCACGGCGTCGTCGCCGCGCCGCGCGGGCCCGTGCGCGGCCGCGCAGCTCGCGAGCACGACGAGCGGTGGCGCTTGCAAACGCTCGATCTCGTCGGCCCACAGCAGTCCGTCCTCGTGCGCGCCCGGCGCGAGCGCGAGCGCGCGCGGTCGCAGGCGCGCCGAGTCCGCGACGCCGTGCACCTGCAAGTGCAGGATCCCGGCAGCCGCGAGCGCCGAGGTCGCGAGCGCATCCTCGGTCGCTTCGGCGCCGCTCCACAGGCGCTTGCGCGACTTCGGCCACGGTCGCGACAGGTGTTGCCAGTCGGACGCCGCGAACGGAATCAGCGGCAGCTCCCTCGTGAGCGGCGCCGCGGCATCGATCCTCGGCGCCGCCCACGCGAGCAGCTCGATGCGTACGGCCGCGTGCGGCGCAGGGGGCGCGGCGCGTCGCGAGAGCGCGAGCGCGACCGGCAGCGACGGCCAGCGCTGGATCGCGCAGCGCGCGCCGAGCGCGACTCCCGCGGCGTCCGGCAGCGCCTCGAACGGCACGCTGCCGAACGTGTCGAGCCCGGTGAGCGCGAGCGCGCGACCGGCTGCGATTGCCGTGCGTGCACGCTCGGGGATCAGCTTCGCCGCGACGCGCGCGCCGCTCGCGCGCAAGCGCGCGCGCCGCGCCGCGGTGTCCTCGTCGAGCGCCGGCGGCGTCGCGAGCAGCGCCGCGTACGCCTCGAGCGCCGGCCGCAGCTCGTCGCGCCCCGCGACCGGCTCGCACGTCGTGCGCTGCGCGTCGATGCACCACACCAGGCTGCGCCGCGGTCCTGCGACGAACACGAGCAGCATCTGCCCGGGCGACAGGAGTGCGCGCGCCTCGCCCGCCGTCGGTGGCGGCGCGTGCAGCGCACGCGCGAGCATGCCGCGCACCTGCGCGTCGAGCACGAGCGCGAGGGAGGCCTCCGTGTCCGCCGAGCCGCGGCGCGCGAGCCGCAACGCGCACAGTTCGACCAGGATTCTGCGCCGTGCGCCGTACTGCAGGAATCCGAGTCCACCCTCGCGCTCGGGCAGCTCGTCCCAGGCGGCGAGCAGCGCGCGCCAGCTCGCTTCGAGCGCGTGTTCGATCGCCGCGAGCTCTGCGTCGGGCGCATGTGCAGCGACGGCGACGCGCGCGCGCAGCGCGTGCACGCCGCCCGCGGCGAGCACGCGGCTCGTGCGCTGCGGTCGCGCTTGCGCGCCCGGCCCTGCGATCGTCGCGCTCGCGAGCGCGGCGAGCCCGTCGGCTGCGCAGCTCGCGGCGCCCGCCGCGTCACCCGCATCGAGCGCGAGCTCGCCTCGCGCGGCGAGCGCCACCAGGCGCTGCTCGCCGGCGAGTCGCGGCAGCGCGCGCTCGATGTCGGCCGCCGCGCGCGCGCGGCGCGCCGGGTCGCGTGCGGCGCCGGCCGCCAGCGCGATGCCTCGGCGCAACGCGAGCTGCGCGTCCACCTCCGCGTCGACGGAGCCTGCACGCGCGTCGAGCGCGAGCCGCGCCGCGAGCGCATCCATCCGCTCGATGCACGGATCCTCCTGATCGCTCGCGAGCAGCAGCGCGCCGAACTCGAGCTGCGTCGCGAGGTCGTCGGCCGACGCGAGAGCGTTCGCGCGGGCGAAGTGGCGAGCGGCGAGCTCGAGGCGCCCGAGGTCGAGCTCGAGCCGCGTCTCGACGAGCGCGGCGCGCAGCTCGATTTCCCGGCCAGGCGAACCGGTCGCGAGCGCGGCACGCGCCTCGCCGGCGGCGCGTTCGGCTGCGCGCCAGCGCTCGTCGACGCGCAGCGTGTCGACGAGGTCCCAGTGCAACAGGTGGCGCCAGTCTCCGGCCTCCGTCCAGCGCGCGAGCGCCTCCTCGAAACGCCGCGCGGCCGCCGCGAGGTCGCCGCTCGCGCACTCGGCGAGCGCGAGCTCGTGATCGGCCAACGCACCGTAGACGGCGAGCGCGGCGAGGCTCTCCGGCGTGACCGCGACGCCGTCGCGCGCGTCCGCGGCCAGCGCGCGCAGCTCCGCCAGCCCCTGCGCCGCGACGCGCGCGACCCACTCGAGCCGGGCCGGCCGCGCGGCTGTCGCAGCGGGATCGGGCAGCAGCGCGAGCGCGCACGCGAACTGAAGTACCTCGAGCGGAGGACCGTCCGCCGGCTCGCGCGTGCGCGCGATCAGCGCGGCGGCAGCGCGCAGCGCGCGCGCTACGCGCGCGGGGTCGCCCGAACTCGCATCGCCATAGGCGTTCGTCCACTCCGCGGCGCTCGGCGCCGCGTCCGCCGCACGGCTCGCGGGTTCCTGTGTGCGACGCAGCGCGGGTTCGCGCGCCGCGACGAGCGCGCCGCCGACCGGCCAAGACGAGCACGCGCACAGGAGCGCCGCCGACGCTGCGCGATTCATGGTCCCAAGCGCGCGTCGGCCGCGTCCGCGGCGCCCGGCAACGGGCTGCCCGTCGCATCGCACGGTTGCAGCACCCAGTGGATCCGGTTCGGCCAGCTCGCGAGCTCGCCGTCGTCGACGCGGTGCGCGAAGCCCTCGAGCGCGTGGCGAACATACAGCGGTTCGTCGCTGCTCGCGTCGCCCGCGTATACGCGCAGCGTGAAGGTGACGGCGTCGGCGCGCTCGCATCTCCAGCGGAACTCGGCGAAGCTCGCCGCAGCACCTTGCGGCGCGATGATCTCGGCCGCGCGGTTTCCGAGCATGAGCGGATCCGGCCCGATCGCCGCGCCGCGCCGCGTCAGCGCCCACACCGCGAGGCCGAGACCCACGGCGAGCAGCGCGGCAGCCGCGAGCCGCCAGCGCCGCGGCCCGGCGGCGTGCGCACCACGCGTCGGAGCGATGCGCTCCGCGTACGTGCGTCGGACCAGCTCGCGCGCGCGCTGGGCGTCCGCGTCCGATGCTGCGCCCGCGGCCGGGTCGCCGGCTCGCACGCGCAAGCTCGCCTCGACCGCGCGCAGCGCCTCGAGCTGTGGCGCGCAATCCCGGCACGCCGCGAGTTCGGCGGCACGCGCGGGCTCGAGCTCGCCGAGCAGCGCACTTTGGAGGAGTTCCCGGGCATGGAGTTGGCACGTCATCGGCGTCAGCGCGGCTCCCGGAATCCGCACAGCAATTCGGACAGTCGTTCGAGCCCGCGGTAGTAGCGCGATTTCACGGCGCTCACCGACAGCTCGAGCCGTGCGGCGATGTCGTCGAACGCGCAATCGTCGTAGCAACGCATGCGCACAATGAGTGCATCGACCGGGTCGAGGCGTTGCAACAGTGCGTCCATTCGCTCGCCGTCGACGGAATCGGCGGGGGAGCTCGTGGAAGGAAGGGCGGAGCGGTCCGGCACGTCCGCGACGCTGGCCTCGTTGTCGCGGCGGCGGCCGAGGTCGCGCACGCGGCGCTGGAACTGGAACGAACAGTAGCTGTACGCCCAGGTCTCGAGCGCGGCGCGGCCGGCGTACTCGCGCAGGTCGCGCCACAACAGGATCAGCGTGTCCTGCGCGAGGTCCTCGAGCTCGTCGCGATCGAGCGGTCGACCGAAGCGCGCGTTGCGCACCTGCAGGAAGGTCGGCACGCACGCGAGCCGATCGAGCAGTTGCTCGACTGCGGCGGTGCGGCCGTCCAGCGCTTCGCGCACGAGCCGCAGATCGGACTCCGGCGACCGCGTCACGTCGCCCGCGCTCCGCGGCGCGGGCAACGCACCGATCGCCGATGGGGGGGCAACGCAACGAGCGGCATCACGGCGCGCTTTGCATGCTAGGCGGTCGCTGCAACGGTGGGTAGTGCTGGCCGCGCGTCGCGCGCGCGCTCGCGCCTGCTCCTGTTGACACGCCAAGCGGGCGGCGCTACAACGCTCGCCCATTTTGCACCCATAGCTCAATTGGATAGAGCATCTGACTACGGATCAGAAGGTTTCAGGTTCGACTCCTGATGGGTGTACCACCGTCCAGCGCCGTCGCCGCTTCGCCTCGCGCGGAGCGACGCCGGCGTCCCGCACCGGCGCTCTGCATTCGCTGCACTCGCGCGAGCCGCGCCGGCTGAAAACCGATGGCCTGATCTTGGAGCAGCCTCCGACGCTCGACGTGCACGGCGCGCGCTGGCGCGACGACGATGTCGCGCGTATGCGCGACGCGCTCGCGCAGGCGCGCGAGGCGGAGGTGGAGCAAGAGGTGCCCGTCGGCGCGCTCGTCGTCGTCGACGGTCGCGTCGTCGCGCGTGCGCACAACCGCACGCGCGCGCTGCTCGACCCGACCGCGCACGCGGAGATCCTCGCGCTGCGCGCGGCGACGGCCGAGCTACGCGTCGGACGTCTCGACGGCGCCGTGGTGTACACGACGCTCGAGCCGTGCTTCATGTGCGCGGGGGCGCTGCTGCACGCGCGCGTCGCGCGCGTCGTGTTCGCGGCGCGCGATCCGAAGTTCGGCGCGTGCGTGTCGCTCGGCCGCGTGCTCGACGACCCGCGCGCGAATCACCGCGCGGTGCTGGTCGAGGGCGTGCTGGCCGACGAGTCGGCCGCCCTGCTGCAGCAGTTCTTCCGGCGCTTGCGCGGGACGACCCCGCCGGGCGGGAACGCAGCGCGCGACCGCGAGGAGCTGTGCTGACGAGCTCGAACGAACAAATCCAAGGCGGAGAGATGCCAGAGTGGCCGAATGGGCTGGTTTCGAAAACCAGTATGGTCGCAAGGCCATCCAGGGTTCGAATCCCTGTCTCTCCGCCATCTACCTCCCAGGCGGAGAGGTGACAGAGTGGCCGAATGTGCACGCCTGGAGAGCGTGTGTGCTGGCAACGGCACCGAGGGTTCGAATCCCTCCCTCTCCGCCATCTTCCAGCAGTGACGAATCCGACCGCGCGGCGCCGCGGCGGTTGTGAATCCAGGGTCGAGCGCGGCAGTGGGTCCGGTCCCTCGCAGTAGGAGCGGATCGAACCGGGTCAGGCCGGGAACGGAGCAGCCCTAAGGTCAGAGCCCTAGGTGCGAGGTGCCCGGACCCTCTGCCGCGCTCGACCCATCTCACGCGCGCGAACGCGCCCGGCGCGGTTTCGCCGCGCGGACTTCTCGCGCGCGCCCGCTTCGACGAGACTATCGCCGTGAGCTACATCGTCCTCGCGCGCAAGTACCGCCCGAAGACCTTCGCCGACGTCGTCGGGCAGGAGGTCGTCACGCGTACGCTGCAGGGCGCGATCCGCGAGCATCGCATCGGCCACGCGTACCTGTTCTCGGGTCCGCGCGGCACGGGCAAGACGACGCTCGCGCGCATCTTCGCGAAGGCGCTGAACTGCGAGCGCGGCCCGGCGCTCGAGCCGTGCAACGAGTGCGAGCGCTGCACCTCGGCCGACCGCGGCGCCGAGCTCGACCTGCTCGAGATCGACGCGGCCTCGAACACCGGCGTCGACAACGTGCGCGACCTGCGCGAGCAGGCGGCCTATCCGCCGATGCACGCGCGCTACAAGATCTACATCGTCGACGAAGCGCACCAGCTGTCGAAGGCGGCGTTCAACGCGCTCCTGAAGACGCTGGAAGAGCCGCCGCCGCACGTCGTGTTCCTGTTCGCGACGACGGAGCCCGAGCGGATGCTGCCGACGGTGCTGTCGCGCTGTCAGCTGCAGCGGCTCGCGCCGATCCGCGACGAGGTCGTCGCCGCGCGCCTGGCCGAGATCTTCGCGCGCGAAGGCGTGAAGCCCGGCCCCGGCGTCGTCGAGGAGATCGCGCGGCGCTCGCAGGGCGGTCTGCGCGACGCGCTCTCGCTGGCCGATCGGATCCTCGCGCTGGTCGGTCTCGAGCCGACGCTCGCCGACCTCGAGCGCGTCGGCGCGGACGCGGGCGCGCGCGAGCTCGGCGCGCTGCTCGACGCGATCGAAGCCGGCGACCGCGCCGGCGTGCTCGCGCGCCTGCCGACCGCGCTCGGCGGCGAGACGGATCTGCTCGGCGGCCTGCTGCACGAGCTGCGCACCGGGCTGTACGCGCTCGTGTGCGGCGCCGACGCGCCGCACCTGTCGGGACCGCTCGACGCGCGCACGGCGGCGCTCGAGCGCGCGAAGCGGCTCGGTTACGAGCGGCTCGAGCGCTGGATGACCGAGCTCGTCGCGGCGCGCGAGCGGATGGCGCTCTTGCCCGGTCAGGAGCGCGTCGTGCTCGAGCTCGTGCTGCTCGACCTGTGCCGGCCGGACTCGGCGCTCGCGTTCGACAAGCTCGAGGAGCGGCTCGCGTCGCTCGAGCGCGCGCTCGAATCCGGCGCGCGCGCGCCGGCCGCGGCGCCGCCGCCCGCGCGCGCCGCTGCGCCGTCTGCGAGTCCCGCGCCGGCAGCGTGTGCCGCGCCGCCGCTCGCCACGCCTCCGAGCGCTGCGAATGCTGCGAACGCGGCGAACGCTGCGAACGCCGCGAACGCCGCGAGCGCGGCAAGCGCTGCCGCATCGACCGCCGCCCCTTCGGCCGCTCCCGGCGCCGCGCCCGCGCCGGTCGCGCGCGAAGTCGCGCTGTCGCACGGCGAGACGTGGAAGCTCGCGCTCGAGGAGATCCGCAAGCTCGGCGCCGCCGCGCTCGCCGATGCGCTCGGCCGCCGCGGCCGGCTGATCGACGCGAGCGCGACGCGCGTGCTGATCCAGCTCGACGCGCTCAACGACGGCGATCGGCGCGTCGTTTCCGATGCGCGCAACCGCGAGATCGCGCGCCGCGCGTTCCACAAGCCGCTCGGCCGCGATTGCGAGATCGTCTACGACGGTCTCGAGAAGGCCGGCGGCGCGCCCGCGGGCACCGATCTGTTCACCAAGCTGGTCGCCGAGCGTTTCGGCGGTCGCGTCGAAGAACGCTGACGCGTGGAGCGCTGACACTCCGATGAGCACGAGGATCCACCGATGAGCGGCCCTTTGGGCGACATGGGCAGCCTGCTGCGGCAGGCGCAGCAGATGCAACGCGAGCTCGACAAGGTGCGCGAGGAGCTCAAGAAGACGACCGTGCGCGGCAGCGCCGGCGGCGGCGCCGTGCAGATCGAGGCGAGCGGCGATCGCAAGATCACGCGCGTCAAGATCGATCCCGAGCTCGTGCGCGGCGGCGACGCCGCGCTGATCGAGGAGCTCGTGCTGCTCGCGTCGAAGGACGCGCTGACCAAGGCCGAGCAGCTCGCCGAGAAGGGCATGTCGCGCATCACGGGCGGGCTGCAGCTGCCCGGGATGTGAGCGCGTGAGCTACCCCGCGCCCCTCGAAGCGCTGATCGACGCGTTCGAGCGCTTCCCCGGCATCGGGCGGCGCAGCGCCGAGCGCATGGCGTTCTTCGCGCTGCGCGACCCGCGCGCGAAGGAGCTGCCGCAGGTCGTGCGCGACGCGCTCGAGCGCACGCTGCGCTGCCGCGTCTGCGGCAACGTCGGCGCGAGCGATCCGTGCGAGCTGTGCGGCGACGCGAAGCGCGACGCGCGCGTCGTGCTGGTCGTCGAGGAGCCGCGCGACGTCGAGGCCGTCGAGCGCGCCGGCGTGCACAAGGGCCGCTACTTCGTGCTGATGGGCGCGCTCAATCCCGCCACCGGCGGCGACGAGCGCAGCCTGAACCTGCGCGGCCTGATCGAGCGCGCTGCGAAGGGCGAGTACGACGAGGTGATCCTCGGCACCGACCCCGACGCCGAGGGCGAGGCGACGGCCACGCTCGTGCTCCGCGCGCTCGAGAAGTCCGGCGCGAAGGTGCGCGTGACGCGTCTGGCGCGCGGGCTGCCGGCCGGCAGCGCGCTCGAGTACCTGCACCGCGGGATCCTCGAGGACGCGATGAACGGCCGCGTCGAGCTGCGCACGCGGCCGCAGTCGGGCTGACCTGCCGCAGTCGGGCTGACCTGCCGCCGGCGGGCCGAACTTTCGGCCGCGCGCGCGGTCGGTCGCATCCGCGCGACGGTCGGCCGCCGCAGACAAAGGTTTTCCGCCCGAGATCCAGGCACTTCAGCGCGATCGACCGCCCGCCGATAGGGCGCCTTCGTGAACGGACCGGATCGAGCACCGCGCGCGGCCCACGGCCTCTTCCCGCGCCTCGAGACCGGCATGAGCCAGCAGCTGTTGCTGCTGCCGCACATGCTGCAGTCGATCGAAGTGCTCGCGCTGCCGGTCGAGGCGCTCGAAGCGCGCCTGTCGAAGGCCTTCGGCGAGAACGAGGCGCTCGAGTTCCGCGAGCGCCGCCGCCGGCCGCGCCAGCGCGATTTCGACCGCGCGCAGGCCAACCAGGACCTGCTCGCCGAGGTCCCGTCGCGCCGCGGCGGCCTGGCCGAGGAGCTCGACAAGCAGATCGTGCTGCTCGAGCTGTCCGCGCCGGACGCCGCGTGGCTGCGCTTCCTCGTCGGCGCGCTCGACGAGCGCGGCTTCCTCGTGCTGTCCGACGACGAGCTGCTCGCGCTGGCCGACCAGGCGCGCCTGGCGGGCGGTCGCGACGCGCTCGGCCTCGCGATCGCGCGGCTGCAGGCGCTCGAGCCGCGCGGCATCGGCGCGCGCGATCTGCGCGAGGCGCTGCTGTTGCAGCTCGACCGGCGCTCGGGCGATCACGCGCTGCTCGCGCGCCTGGTCGAGGAGTTCCTCGACGACCTGTCGCGCAATCGCCTGCCGCAGGTCGCGCGCGGGCTCGGCATCGACCTCGCGCGGCTGCGCGAGCTGCTCGAACAGCTGCGCGGCCTGTCCGCGCGGCCCGCGGCCGAGCTCACGAGCGACGCGGCGCCGTGCGTGCGCCCGGACGTCGTCGTCGAGCGCGACGGCGCGGGCTTCCGACTGATGGTCGTGCGCGAGGGCATGCCGGAGCCGATCGTCAGCAAGCGCGTCGAGCGGCTGGCCGCCGATCGCACGCAGCCCGCCGCGGTCCGCACGCGGCTGCGCGAGCGCATCGGCGAGGCGCGCGCGCTGATCCAGGCGCTCGAGCAGCGCCACACGACGCTGCGGCGCGTCGCGCGCGCGCTGTTCGAGCGGCAGCAGCGCTGGCTCGACGAAGGTCCGCCGGGGCTCGTGCCGCTGCGGATGGGGGAGCTCGCCGCCGAGCTCGCGATGCACCAGAGCACGGTCAGCCGCGCGATCAACGGCAAGTGGGCGCAGACGCCGTGGGGGATCGTCGCGCTGCGCTCGTTCTTCCAGTCCGGCCTCGCCAGCAGCCCCGAGGTATCGCGTGAGCACGCGCGCAGCGCGCTGCGCGAGCTCGTCGCGCTCGAGGATCCGCGCGCGCCGCTGTCGGACGACGTGCTGATGGAACGCCTGCGCCGCCGCGGCTTCGACGTCGCGCGCCGCACGGTCGCGAAGTACCGCGAAGAGCTCGGCATCAAGAGCTCGTACCTGCGCCGGCAGTTCTGAACGCGCGGCCGCGCCGCTAGTCTGTGCCGATGCGCAACGTGCGCATCCTCGTCGCCTACGACGGCTCGCGCTTCTTCGGCTGGCAGCGCCAGTCTGGGTTCGTGAGCGTGCAGGAGTCGCTCGAGGACGGGCTGCTCGCGCTGCTCGGCGAGCGCATCGTCGTGCACGGCTCCGGCCGCACCGACACCGGCGTGCACGCGCTGCGCCAGGTCGCGAGCTTCCACGTCGACACGCGCCTCGACGACGACCGGCTGTGCAACGCGCTGAACGCGCACCTGCCCGAGGGCGTCGTCGTGCGCGCGCTCGAGACCTGCGCCGACGACTTCCACGCGCGCTTCAGCGCGCGCGGCAAGCGCTACGCGTACTGCATCGCGCGCACGCGCTTCGCGTCGCCGTTCGTCGCCGGCCGCGCGTGGTGGGTGCGCGAGCCGCTCGACGTCGCGCGCATGCGCGCGGCGGCGGCGCGACTGGTGGGAACGCACGATTTCTCGGCATTCGAGAGCGCGGGGTCGCCGCGCTCCTCGAGCGTGCGCACGCTGCGCCGCGTGCGCTGGCTCGTGCGGCGCGAGCGCGTCGCGCTGGTCCTGGAAGCGGACGGCTTCCTCTACAACATGGCGCGCTCGATCGCCGGGACGCTCGCCGACGCGGGGCGCGGCAAGCTCGGGCCGGACGAGGTCGCCGCGGTGCTCGCTTCGCGCGACCGGCGCCGCGCCGGGCAGACCGCGCCGGCGCACGGGCTGTACCTCGTGCGCGTGCTGTACGCCGAGCCGTGCTTCGCCGGGCTCGAGGGCCGCGGCGGCCGGCGGAATTGATTGCAGACCGCGCGCGCCGACGGCCGATCGGCGCAGTGGCCACGCGCTTGACCCCTGGCCAACCCGTGCCACAGTAGACCATTAGCCACGCGCTGTGCCCGACCGCCCGCGCGGAACGGAGTCGCAGCGCCAGACCCCCGCGCCGAGGCAGTCGCATGAAACTCCAAGTGGCCATCCTGCACCACCAGCACTATCCGGAGACCGCGCGCGAGCACATCGCCGCCAAGCTGCAGCACCTCGCGCGCTACTTCGCGCGGATCGAATCGGTGCAGGCGCGGCTGGAGCGACAGCACGACATGCACCGGATCGAGATCGTCGCGAGCGTGCCGCGCGGCGTCGTGCTGGTGGT
>SCVU01000512.1 GCA_004296785.1 Planctomycetota bacterium | reverse complement strand
GCGCTGCGCGCACAGCTGCGCGGCGTCGACGCGCACGCGTGCAGCGCGCCGCCGGCGGATCTCTGCGAGCTCGCCGCATTGTGCGCCGAATCGAGCGTGGTCCTCACCGCCGACGGCGGGCCGCGCCACGTCGCGCAGGCGGTCGGCGCGCGCGTCGTCTGCGTGTGCGGACCGACCGATCCGCGGCACACCGGCGAGCACGCGCCGCTCGCGAGCGGCGTGCGCGGCGGAACGCGCGTCGTGAGCGCGTACGTCCCGTGCGGGCCGTGCCACCGCGAGCGCTGCACGCGCGCGGGCGACGACGAGCTCGCGTGCTGGCGCCGCGCCGCGCCGTCGCTCGCCGGCGAGCTGCGACTGGCGTTGCGCGCCGAGCGCGGCGCGGGCTAGTCTGCGCGGCGGCCCCGACTCCGCTCTTCCGTCCGAGGAATCCCCCGTTCGAGGAATCCCATGTCGCGAATCACACCGACCCTGCTCTCGCTGTGCGCCCTCGCCGTTCCGTTCGCGTTCGCCGCGGCGACGCAGTCGCCCGCGGCACCGACGCCCGCCAACCAGGCGAGCGGCGAGACGATGAAGGCCGTGCGCATCCACGCCTACGGCAAGGCGGAAGTGCTCGTGTACGAGGACGTGCCGAAGCCGGTCGCGAAGGCGAAGCAGGTGCTCGTGCGCGTGCGCGCCGCCGGCGTGAACCCGGTCGATTGGAAGATCCGCGGCGGCTTGTTCGGCGGCGAGTTGCCGGGGCCGATGATCCTCGGCTTCGACATCGCGGGCGTCGTCGAGTCGGTCGGCGAGGGCGTCGAAGGTTGGAAGAAGGGCGACGAGGTCTTCGCGCTGCAGCCGCTCAGCCGCGGCGGCGGCTATGCGGAGTTCGCGGTCACCGACGCGAGTGCGCTCGCGCGCAAGCCGGCCAAGGCGGACTTCGCGCACACGGCCGCGCTGCCGGTCGCCGCGCTGACGGCGTGGCAGGGTCTGTTCGACACGGCGAAGCTCGAGCAAGGGCAGTCCGTGCTCATTCACGCGGGCGCGGGCGGCGTCGGACACTTCGCGGTGCAGCTCGCGCATCACAAGGGGGCGCGCGTGTTCGCGACGGCGTCCGCGGCGAACCTCGCGTTCCTGAAGGAGCTCGGCGCCGACGTCGCGATCGACTACAAGGCGCAGAAGTTCGAGGACGTCGCGAAGGACGTCGACGTCGTGCTCGACTCGATCGGCGGCGAGACGCAGCAACGCTCGTTCGGCGTGTTGAAGAAGGGCGGGATCCTCGTCTCGATCGTGGGGCAGCCCGACGTGAAGCTCGCGAAGGAGAAGGGCGTGCGCGCCGGCGGGATCCTGGTGAAGCCGGACGGCAAGGTGCTCGGCGAGCTCGCGGCGCTGATCGACGCGGGCAAGCTGGTGCCGCACGTCAGCGCGATCGTGCCGCTGGCCGAGGCGCGCAAGGCGCACGAGCTCAGCGAGAGCGGGCACACGAAGGGGAAGATCGTGCTCGAGGTGTCGCGCGCGGAGTCCGGAGCCGAGCGCAAGTAGCGCGGCGGTTTTCGGGGAATCCTGACGCGCGGCGCCACCGCGCGGATAGTGAGGGCGACGGAAGGCTCGCCCGATGAGTTCGGAGTTCCACCTCGAAGCGATGTTGAGCGACGCGCCGCGGCTGCGGCGGATGGCGCTCGGGCTCGCGCGCGACGCGCACCTCGCCGAGGACCTCGTGCAAGAGACGTGGCTCGCCGCGTTGCGCGCGCGGCCGAGCACGGATCGCGCGCTGGCGCCCTGGCTCGCGCGCGTGCTCGAACGCATCGCGAGCGTGCAGCGCCGAACGCACGCGCGCCGCATCGAACGCGAGCACGCGATCGAGCCCGCCGTCGCCGCGGAGCCCACCGCTGACGTCGTCGGCGCAGCCGAGCGGCAGTCCGCGCTGCTCGCGCGGATCCTCGAGCTCGACGAGCCGTATCGCTCCGTCGTGCTGTTGCGCTACTACGAGGGTCTGACGCCCGCAGAGATCGCGCTGCGCACCGGAGCGCCGGTCCGAACGGTTCACACGCGGCTCGCGCGCGCGCTCGCGCTGCTGCGCGCGAAGCTCGGCGCGCGCGACGGATCTCGCGCGCGCTGGTTGGCGGCGCTCGGTTGGGGAGCTCTCGGCATGAAGACGAAAGCGTTGGTCGGATGCGCGGTGCTGCTCGTGTTGCTCGGCGTGCTCGCGCGTTGGAACACCTCGCGGGATTCCGCCGGTACGGCGTCGCAAGCCGCGCCGATTCCCGCGGCCTCGCTTGCCGCCGCGGTCGAACCCGACGCGGTCGCCGCGGCGCTCGCGGAGCGCCAGCAGGTCGAGAGCGCTCCGGCCGTAGGCGCCGACGCACAAGCTCCGCGAGACGAGAGGCGCGTGCGCGGCCGCGTCGTGACGACCGAGCGCACGCCGCTCGCCGGCGTTGCGGTCGTCGCCCGCGACGGATCCGAGCGGCTGCTGCTCGGCGTCGGCGGCCGCGACGACGAGCGGCCGATCAACGCGCGCACGACGACCGACGCCGATGGCGGCTTCGCGCTCGACGTCGCGCCGCACCACAACCTCGACCTCGCGTTCGAGCTGGCGGGCTACTCGCTCGCGCGCCGCTCGTGCCGCTACGGCGGCGAGGAGCTCGTGGTCGTGTTGTCGCGCGCGGCGCGCTTCGCGGGCCGCGTGACGGACGGCGACGGCGCGCCGCTCACCGGCGCGCGGGTGCGCATGCAGAACGAGGGCGTGCACGACGCCGATCGCGAGTTCGCCGCGATCGTCGCGCCCGACGGGCGCTTCGAGATCGCCGGCGTCGACCCAGGTGTCTACCGCGCCACCGCGCATGCGGACGGGCGGTTGCCCGAAACTGCCGCGCAGCTCGCGTTCGTCGAGGGCGCGTCGATCGAGCGCGACTTCGCGCTCGCGCGCGGCGGCGTGCTTCGCGGACTGTTGACCGATGGTGCGCTGGCGAAACCATTGCCCGGCGCGAGCGTGACGATCGGGTTCGATGACGCGGCCTCGAGCGCGATCGCGGACGCCGACGGACGCTACCAACTCGCCGGGATTCCCGCGGGCACGTTCCGCGTACGCGTCGAGGCGCCGGGCTACGGTCGCTACGACTTCCGGATCGCCGAAGCGCGCGACGCGGCGAAGACGCTCGATCGCGAGCAGGACTTCTTCCTGATGCCCGCGCGATCAGCCGGCGGCCGCGTCGTCGATTGCGATGGCGCGCCGATCGCAGGCGCGACGCTGTGGTGCTCGGCGCGCGCGGAGAGCCAGTCCGGATCGCAGCACGACGATCTGTGGAGCACGACGGGGGCTGACGGCAGGTTCGCTCTCACTCCGCTGCGCTACGAGCTTCATCACACGCTGCTCGTGCAGGCGCCGGGTCACGCGCTCGCGGTCTTCGATTTCCCGGCGAACGAGCGGCGCGAGCGTCGGACCGAGCTCGGTGATCTCGCGCTCGAAGCTCCGGGTGCGATCGCCGGCACGCTGTGCGACGCGCACGGAACGCCGCTCGAAGGGCTCTGGGTGCTGCTCTCCGGCGAACCCGCTCGCCGCGACATGCTCGGCCCGGTCGAGCACTCGAACGCTGGATATCGTTCCAGCGAGGGCTTTGGATTCGGCCGCGTTCTCGCGCGCACCGACGATCGCGGTCGATTCGCGTTCTTCGGACTTCCGGGCGGCACCTACGCGCTGTCCGGCGGCGACAAGGGCTACGCGATACGCGCCGCAGCGACGGTGGAACTCGCCAGCGGCGCCACGCGCGATGACGTCGCGCTCGTCGTCGATCGCGGACTCTCGATCGCCGGGCGTGTGCTCGATCCGACAGGTCGCCCGATCGCCGGTGCGAGCGTCGACGCGTACGTCGACGAGGCGACGTGGGTACGTGCGACGTACGCGCTGACGAACGACGTCGGACGCTTCGAGCTGCACGGACTCGCCGCCGGCAACTACCTGCTGTCCGCGCGCCCTTTCTTCGATGAAGCGGTGGATGGTGTTCGTCTGGTCGACGGAGGGCGCGTGGCGGTCGAGGCCGGGCGGAGCGACGTCGAGCTCCGACTCGCGCGCGCCGCGCCGATCGCCGGAGTCGTGCGCGGGCCCGAAGGCGAGCCGGTGGCAGGCATCCACATCGCGCTTCAGCGGACGGCCGATCACGGCCTGCTCGTGAACCACACGGATGGCGCCGGTCGCTTCGCGTTCGACGTCGCAGACGGAACTCGCGTCGACCTTCGCTTCATGCCGACAGCAGCAGAGAACCGCGCGGCTTTCGCGCCCGTGCTGAACGCCGATGGAACGGCGGACATGAGCTACGACGTGCGCTTGGACGGCGTGCTCGCGGGCACGAGTGATCTGCAAGTGACGATGCCGCGACTGCCCGATCGACGCTGAAGCGCGACCCCGCAGCGGCGGCTATCATCCGCCGCAAAGATCGGAAGAGC
>SCVU01000511.1 GCA_004296785.1 Planctomycetota bacterium | reverse complement strand
GGCGCGACACCGGCGATCTCGACGGAGCGGTGATCGCGATCGCGAACTCGGCGGATCTCAAGAAGAGCGAGTGGCGCTCGGCCTGGGAGGTCGCCGCGCACGCACCGGAGCTCGCCGCGCTCGTGCCGGAGTCGGCGCCGGATCGCGAGGAGCGGCGCCAGGCGTACGGCGAGCTCGCGGCGAAGTGGATGCGTGAGACGCGCGACCGCGGCTGCGATCAGTGGCCGGGATTGCTGAAGAACAAGGCGCTCGCGCCGCTGGCGGACACGGCGGCGATGCGGGCGCTGATCAACGATCCGGCGAACTGAGCGGCTTCGATTCGGCCGCGCGCACGGCAGCGGACAGATAGAGCTGCACGACGCCGGCGCCGTCGAACGCACGCGGATCGGCGAGCGCGAAGTCCGCTCGCCCGTCGCGGTCGATGTCGCCGAGCGCCGCGGCGGCCGAGTGGCGACCGTAGAGCAACTCGGCGCCGCTGCGCATCGAAACCGCGATACCCCACGGCTGGCGTGGATCCTCGCGTGAACCGCGCGCGGCTCCGATCCACACGTCGGTGCTGCCGTCGCTGTCGATGTCGCCAAGCACGCAGCTTCCGGTGCCGAATTCAGATCTCGCCGCGCCACCAATTCGGCGGGCCTCGGCGCCTGTCGTTCGGTCGAGGAGCTGCGCGCGGCCGCAGTATGAGCCGCACGTCTTATCGCCGCGCGCGCCGACGAGGAGATCCGCGCCAGACCCGGCACCGACACCCGCGACGAGCTCGACGCAAGAGCCGAAGAGGAGGCCAGCCGCGTCTCCGCTCCAACGATGAAGCTCGCGTCCAGTCGCGCCGGAGATGGCGAGCACAATCCCGGCGGAGCGCATTGCGCCGACCGTAGCATCGGGCAATCCGACGAGAAGCTCCGCGCGCGCGTCACCGTCCAGGTCGGACACGACGCG
Source organism: Planctomycetota bacterium (assembly GCA_004296785.1). GTDB lineage: Bacteria > Planctomycetota > UBA1135 > UBA1135 > GW928-bin9. The sequence continues at coordinate 795 of SCVU01000511.1, read as the reverse complement.
CAATGCGTCAGGTCCGCACGGCAGCGCGACGTCGCGTCCTTCGATCCGGCGACCGGTCTTCGCATCCACGACGAGGAGTAGGGCGGCGTCGTTTGGATCCTTGAGCAGCTCGACGGCCAACGCGAGATCGTCGAGCCCGTCGCCGTTCTGATCCGGAATCACCGCATGCTCACCGTGAAACATCGAGTCAGGCACTGGGTTGTCGCGCTCCCAAATCACGTCGCCGGTCGTGCCACGCAGCGCGGTCACGGTTCCCACGCTCGAGCCCATGGCCATGGCCACGGCCGAGACGTCCATCGAGACCGCGACGACATCCGCGCGGCCGTCACCATCGATGTCCTGGTGCATGGAGATGTGGTTCCCGAGCAGCGGCGTGCGCGAGGAGCTCGGGTGTTGCCACAGCACGCGTCCCTCGCGGAGCGAAAGCAGCGTGATCGAACCTTCGCGGTGGTCGGCAAGCACGCCGAACGGTCCGTTCTCCATGAGTCGCAGGTGATTGAACGACCCGATGGCGAGATCGACGACGCCATCGCCGTCGACGTCATGGCCCGATGCGAGCGCAGCGCCGAAGAACTGACCCTCGACGCCGCCGCGGAACGTCTCCTCGACTCTCACGGGCGCGCTCGCGCTCTGCGGCGGCGCGCCTTTCGGCAACGGAACGCGGGAGCATGCGCTCGCGGTCCAAATCGTCCAGCCGGCGACCAACGCCACGTGCCCAAGCATTGGCGGCTGCACGGGAACGATGCTACTTCCCCGCCGGCGGCTTCGGGATCCAGTCGCGCGAACCCAGCGCCC
>SCVU01000510.1 GCA_004296785.1 Planctomycetota bacterium | reverse complement strand
CTCGCCGCGTCGCGAGAGCTGCTTGAACAGGCTGCGCGCGGCCGAGAGCTTGCGCTGGATCGACGTGCGCGCGAGGCCGCGCTCGGTCAAGTGCGCGAGGAACAGCCGCAGGTGGCGCGGACCGACCTCGCGCGGCGCGGTCGCGCCGTTCTCGGCGAGGAAGCGCGCGAGCTCCGCGAGGTCGCCGCGGTACGCGCGCAGCGTGTGCGCGGAGGCGCCGCGCGACGATTCGAGCTCGCGCAGGAACTGCTCGATCGCGTGCGCGAGCGCGGACGGTCGTGCGGACATGCGCGCGTAGCGTACGCGCGCGCCGCGGGCCCGAGCTACTTCTGCGGCGGCGCGACCGGCTTGCGCGGCTGCGGCGTCGCGCGCGCCGTCGGCGCGACGGGCTTCGGCGCCTGCGGCAGGTCCGCTTGCGCGGCCGCGATCTGCTTGCGCCAGCCCTCGAGCAGCGTCTTGCGCGACGGGTGGTTCTCGCCGACCGCGAAGCCCTGTTGCTCGGCGGTGTCGAGCGCGGCCGACATGTCGCGCGCGGCGAGCGCCTGTTGGCCGAGGTACGCGAGCGTCTTGTCGAGCAGCGCGCGCGTGTCGTCGAGGTCCTTCGAGAGCACCGTGCACTGCGCGTTCGCGGTGACGAGCTGCTTCTCGAGCGTCGTGACGCGCTCGGTCAGCGCGTCGAGCGCCGTTTGCGTGCCGCTCGCGGGCTTGGGCGCCTGCAGGCTCGGCGCGGCGGAGCCGGACAACAGGACGAGCGACAGCGCGGAAAGGCACACGATTCCAAGGGCGTACTTCATCTCGAATCTGCTATCGGGTGGATCGGGTCGCGGCTTGAGGGGCGTTCCAGGACCCCTTCCTGTAACCCACGGGAGCCCTCAGACTACTGGCCGCTGTCGAGCCGCGGACCCAGTCCCTCCCGCGCCTTCGACAGGAGAGCTCGCATGTCTTTCCGCAGTCTCGCAGCACGTTTCCAGTTCCACAGGGCAGCCCGCGCCGCCGCCGTCGGGCTCGCGTCCGCAATCGCCTCGAGCGCGCTCGCCGCGCAGGCGCCGTGGTTGCCGCACCCGACGGTCGCCAATTGCGGCGGCCGCGCGCTCGGCGACGTCGACGGCGACGGCCGGCTCGACATGGTCTCGACCTCGATCGGCGAGGGGGCCACGCTGTACGTGCATCTCGGCAAGGGCGACGGCAGCTTCACGGCGCAGCCGCCGTACGCCGCGCCTCCGTTCGGAGCGTTCGGCGCGTTCGTGCGCTGCGCGGACCTCGACCTCGACGGCGACGACGACGTGCTGTTGCTCGAGGACCTCCTGTTCAGCAACGGGCAGGGCGGCTTCGCGAGTCCGAGCGCGATCCCCTGGCCGATCGGCGCGCAGGATCCGTACCTGACCGCGGACATCGACGCCGACGGCGCCACCGAGATCCTGAGCGACAGGCACGGCGTGGTGACCGTGCTCGAATACGACCCGGTCGCGGGCTTCGGCGCGCCGGTGGTCTCCGCCGGCAGCACCTCGACGAGCGCGCGCGTGCTGTGCGACGCGAACAACGACGGACAGCTCGATCTCGTCGTGTCGTCCGCGCTGCAGCTCGGCGTGCGCCTCGGCAACGGCACGGGCGCGTTCGGCGCGCAGCAGCCGCTGCTCGCGTTCTTCCTCGCGCCGACGAAGTTGGCGGCCGGCGACCTCGATCTCGACGGCCTGACCGACGTGTGCGCCTACATCGGCGGCGGCGTCGACGACCTCGTCGTGTGCCAACAGCAGGCGAGTGGATTCGCCGTCGCGCAAGTGGTGCACGATTCGACCGACGCCGAGTCGCAGCTCGAGCTCGTCGACGTCGACGTCGATGGCCAGCTCGACGCGTTGCTGCACGAGAACTCGCAGTACCTGCACGTGTTCGCGGGAAGCGCGGGCGGTGCGTTCGCGCCGGCCACGCCGTTGTTCCTCGGCGAGCCGTCGACCGGGTTCTGCGTCGGCGACGTCGACGGCGACGGGCGCCCCGACGTCGTCGGCAAGGGAAACGCGTCGACCGGCGCGTACGCGCGCCTGTTCTGGCGCTTCGGCACGGCGGGCGGCATCGGCGGTACGCAGCTGTCGGCCCAGCTTCCGTCGAGCGGTCCGAACGAGATCGGTCGCTTCGCGGCCGCGGGCGAGCGCGACGTCGTCGCCGAGGTCGACAACGCGGGCGCGCGCGAGCTGCGCTGGATCCGCGTCGACGGCAGCGGCTTCACGCCGCTCGCGACGACGCCCGTCGCCACGGCGGTCTTCGGCGCGCTGCTCGCGCGCGTCGATCACGACGGCGACGGCCGCGATTGGCTGCTGCGCGCGAGCTCGCTGCAGACGCTCGAGCTCTTCGACGTCGCGAGCCCGCTCGCGCCGGTCCTGTCGCTGCCGATCGGCGAATCGATCTACGACGTCGAGGCCGCCGACTTCGACGCGAACGGCCAGCAGGACTTCGTGGTGTGCGGCGCGGTCTCCGGTTGCCTGCCCGTGCGCTTCACGCCGACCGGCCTGGTCGCGCTGCCCGCGGTGCTGACCGCACCGAGCGGCCAGCTCGCGTCGTCCGTCGCGCTCGGCCAGATCGACGGCCTCGGCGCACCCGATCTCGTCGCGCTGCACCCATCCGGTCTCGTGACCTGGTGCGCGGGCAACGGCGACGGCACGTTCGGCGCGCCGCACAACGTCGCCACGGTCGCGCAGCCGAAGGCCGTGCACGTGTTCGACGTCGACGGCGACGGCCGGCTCGACATCCACGTGACGAGCGCGCAGTCCGAGGGCGTGCTGTTCAGCTACCGGCAGCCGGGCGGCGTGTTCGCCGCGGTGCCGCTCGTGATCGGCTGCGGGACGCGCTTCGGTCTCGCGGACATCGACCTCGACGGCCGGCTCGATCTCGTCACGCGTGGCGGCGGCCAGTCGATCGTCGTCGTCCGGCGCGGCACGAATTCGCCCAGCGGCTTCGCCCCGATCCCGCAGGAGGTCAACTTCGGCGCGGGTGCGTTCGCGATGTCGAACGTGCTCGTCGCCGAGGACCTCGACGGCGACGGCCGCGCCGACCTGTTGCTGTCGAACAGCGTGCGGTTCGGACTGATGCGGCACCGCGACTATGCGACGCCTGGCACGCAGTCGATCGGGACCGGCACGAGCGGTTGCGCGGGCGCGCACGCGTGGGAAGCGCTGTCGCAGCCGCTCGTCGGCAACGCGGCCTTCGCGCTGCGCGGCGACGCGGCGCCGGCGAACGGATTCGGCCTCGCGCTGATCTCGGCGCAGGCCGACGCGCAGGGCTCGGATCCGTTCCAGCTCGGGCCGCTGTTCCACGTCGGTCTCGCCGGCGTGTTCGTCACCGGCGTGCACGCCGATGCGAGCGGCGTCGCGACGAAGCACGTGCCGGTGCCGAATGACCCCGCGCTCGCCGCGACGCAGCTCACGACGCAGGTCGTGTGGGCGTGGACGAGCGGGCCGTGCCTGCCGACGCAGCCGCTCGGGCTGTCGTCGAGCCCGGGGCTCACGCTGAACTTCCTGCCGTAGCGCGGCCGTAGCCGGTCGCGCATAGGCACGCGCGGGCGCGGAGCACTACACTCCGCGCCCCGATGGCCGCCGCACCGAACTCGACGACTCCCGGTGTCGGCCGCTCGCCGCTGCTGTTCATCTTCCTGACGGTCTTCATCGACCTGCTCGGCTTCGGGATCGTGATCCCGCTGCTGCCGATCTACTCGAAGGCGTACCACGCGAGCGATCTCCAGAACGGCCTGCTCTTCGCGTCGTTCTCGGGCATGCAGTTCCTGTTCGCGCCGCTGTGGGGGCGCGTGTCGGACCGCATCGGGCGCAAGCCGGTGCTCGTCGGCGGACTGCTCGGCACCGCGGGCGCGTACGTGCTCTTCGCGAACGCGGAGCCGTTGGCGGACTTCCTCGGCGCGAATCCGATGGCGATGTTGTTCGCCGCGCGCCTGCTGGCCGGTTTCTTCGGCGCGAACATCTCGACCGCGCAGGCCTACATCGCCGACGTCACGACGCCCGCGAACCGCGCGAAGGGGATGGGGATGATCGGCGCGGCCTTCGGCCTCGGGTTCACGCTCGGCCCGTGGATCGGCGGCGAGCTGACGCACGTGTCCGTGGAGGCGCCGGGCTACGCGGCGGCCGCGCTGTCGCTGTGCGCGGCGCTGTTCGGCTGGCTGCGCCTGGTCGAGCCGCCGCGCGCGAGCGGCGCCGCGTCGCGCGTGTTCGGCGGCGCACAGCTCGCGGCGGTCTGGCGCACGCCGCGGCTCTCGACGCTGTTCCTGCTGTCGTTCCTGTCGATCTTCGCGTTCTCGGCGTTCGAGAGCACGTTCGCGCGCTACGGCCTCGCGCGCTTCCCGACCTGGTTCGGCGTCGACGCGGCGATCGAGAACGCGTCGTTCGAGCAGATCATGGATGCCGCGCCGCTGACCGGTCGCTATCTCGGCGTGCTCGGCGTGATCTCGGCCTTGATCCAGGGCGGGTTGATCCGGCGCCTCTTGCCGCGCTACGGCGAGACGCTGCTGTCGACGGTCGGGCTCGCGGTGCTCGGCCTGGGGCTGGCGATCGTCGCGTTCGCGCCGACGTTCCCCGTCGTGATCCTCGGCTGCGTCGTGATGCCGATCGGCTTCGGCCTCAACACGCCGTCGCTCAACGGGTTGATCTCGCGCGCGAGCCCGGAGGAGCAGCAGGGCGCGTACCTCGGCCTCAATCAGTCGGTCGCATCGGTCGCGCGGATGTGCGGTCCGGCCTTCGCCGGCGCGGCCGCGCAGTACGTCGGCGTCGCGAGCCCGTTCTGGTTCGCCGCCGCCGTCCTCGCCGTCGGCGCGCTGATCGCGTGGCGCTACCGCGCGCGCTTCGGCGCGACGTTCGCGCGCTAGCCTCTACGGCGCCGTGTCCGAGTTCCGCTTCGAGCTGCGCCGCTACGAGCTCGACTCGTCGCTCGAGCCGCACGCGCTGCTCGCCGGCTGCACGGCGCGCGCGCCGCTGTTGCTCGACAGCGCGGGTGGCGATCCGGCGCGTTTCAGCCTGCTCGCGTTCGATCCGCTCGCATCGCTCGAGCTCCCGCTCGCGCGCGCGGGCGCCGGCGCGTGGCGCGCCGAGCTCGCGGCGCTGCTCGCGCGCGCGCGCTTGGAGCGCGCGGACGAGTCGCTGCCGTTCGCCGGCGGCTTCCTCGGCGCGCTCGCGTACGACCTCGGCGTCGAGGGCGAGCGCCTCGCGCTGCCGGCCGAACCTTGGGGCTTCCCGCTGCTCGCCGGCGGGCTGTACTGCGACTTCCTGTGGCGCGACGAGCACAGCGGTCGCAGCGAGCTCGTGCTCGCCGACGGCGCGCTCGACGGCCGCGCGAGCGTCGACGTGCGCCGAGCCGCGGCACTCGCGTGGATCGAGCGCGCGCGGCGCGCGCGGCCGGGGGCGATCCGCGCGACCGGTCCGCTCGTGCGCCACACGAGCGCGGAAGAACACGCCAGGCGCATCGAGCGCTGTCGCGAGTTCATCGCGCAGGGCGAGTGCTACCAGGCGAACCTCGCGCACCGTTTCACGCGCCCGCTCGTCGGTTCGCCGCGCGATCTGTACGCGCGGCTGCGCGCCGCGAACCGCGCGCCGTACATGGGCTACGTCGAGGGCGCGTGGGGCGCGCTGTTGTCGGCGAGCCCCGAGCTCCTGCTCGACTGCGCGAACGGCGCAGCGCGCACGCGTCCGATCAAGGGCACGCTGCCGCGCCTCGCGGATCCGAGCGCCGATGCGGAGCAGCGCGCGCGCCTGCTCGCGTCGGAGAAGGACCGCGCCGAGCTCGCGATGATCGTCGACCTCGAGCGCAACGATCTCGGGCGCGTCGCGGAGTGGGGGAGCGTGCGCGTCGAGGGCTTCCCGAGCTTGAAGAGCTACGCGCGCGTCCATCACCTGATGGCCGACGTCGTCGCGCGTCCGCGCGCGGGCGCGTCGGCGCTCGACGTGCTCGCCGCGTTGTTCCCCGGCGGCTCGATCACCGGCGCGCCGAAGCTGCGCAGCATGGAGCTCGTCGCCGAGCTCGAGCGCGAGGGCCGCGGCTTCTTCTGCGGCGCGCTCGGCTTGCTCGATCTGCGCGACCGCGCGCTGTTCAACATCCTGATCCGCTCGCCGCTGTGGCGCGCGCGGCCGGAGCTCGGCGCCGGCGCGGGCGAGGTCAGCTTCCGCGTCGGCGGCGGCATCACGTGGGCGAGCGCGGCGCGCGCCGAGGACGACGAGACGCTCGCGAAGGCGCTGAGCCTGGCCGAGGCGCTCGAGCCCGACTAGTCTCCGGAGCCCGCCGCCGATGCAACACGTGTGGATCAACGGTTCGCTGCAGGATGCGCACTCGGGCGCGGTGTCGGCGCTCGACCGCGGCTTGCAGCTCGGCCTGGCGGTGTTCGACACGCTGC
>SCVU01000509.1 GCA_004296785.1 Planctomycetota bacterium | reverse complement strand
CGGTGACGAGCACGAGCGACATCACGAGCGTGGCGCCGCGTCGATCGGAAGTGGATTGCGGTGCGGGATCGAAGTGCCGCGGAAGTCGAAGCTCGCAGTTCATGTGTGTTCCCCTCGTAGCAGTGCTGACCAGTGGCCCGTTGCCTAGTTGCGCGGATAGACGCGCGTCACGAATGTCTCCGTCAGGACGCCGCCCTCGCCGTCCTGCGCCTGCAGCGCGATGCGCAGCTCGACGCCGTTGCCGGTGACGAACGCGCAGAAGCCCGTCTCGTCGATCAGTCCGTTCCCGTTGTCGTCGGCGCCGTTGATCGACTCGCCGGGGAACGTCTCGCACAGGTTGTTGCAGAGCACGATCTGCTTCTGCCCCGCGCCGCCCGCGTCGCGCACGAAGACGAGCCTGCGCTCGTCGACGAGCCCGTCCGAGTCGTCGTCGAGACCGTTGTCGATCTCGCCGTCGGAGAGGATCACGCCCAGCCGGCGCGTGGTGCTCCAGATCGGGTCGTCGCCGTTCGAGCCGGTGACGACCAGGAAGTCGACCGTGCTCGCGCCCGACGGTCCCCAGGCGCCCGCGGAGAGCGTGCTGATCCCGGCGTTCGACAGCTCGGCCGTGGCGCGCGTCAGCGCCTCGTTGCCCTGGCCGAGCATGCGCGCCCGCACGGTCGTGTACTTCGACAGCCGATCGGACGAGTCGGCCACCGAGTGTACCGACAGCGTGACGAGGCCGAGGATGCCGACCGTCGCGCACAGCTCGATCAGCGTGAAGCCGCGGCGCGCAGCGCGCGCGGCCCGGTTTCGCAGCGAGTACTTCATCACAGACCTCCCAGGCTGGTGCGCAGTTCGATGCGCTCGATGCCGGACGAGCCGCGCCACGCCAGGCGCACGATGATCGGCAGCAGCCGGTAGTCGGCCGCGTGGTCGGCGCTCGTGATCAAGAGGTCGCCGCTGAGATCGGCGGGCAGGCCGAACTCGGGCAGCGCGAGGTCCTCGCGCAGCGCGCCCGGTGCGCCGTCGACCACCGGGAACTCGATCCCGCCGACGAACCCGTCGGCGTCGTCGGTCGCGGCCTCGAGCCCGTCGACGTCGAAGAACGCCCCGGGCGCGGTGTCCGCACCGCCCGGGTCGTCGGCGCCGGTGTCGTTGTAGCGCGCGAAGACCTGGGCGAAGGGCAGGCCCTTCAGTTCCTCGATCTTGCCGCGCGCAGCGGACAGTGCGATCGCCTTGCGCGCGGACGCATCGATCGCGCGCGTCGATTGCACCGACGCACGCGCGAACGCGAGCATGCCGACCGACAGCACGCACAGCGTCACCATCAGTTCGACCATCGAGAAGCCCGCGCGGCGCTTCCCGATCTCTCCCCCCGCCTCGGGCCCAGAGGGCCGAGTCAGAGTCTTCCCCATAGTGTTTCCCTTCGGACCGCCCCACGCGGTCCAGCCTCGTGCCCCCAGGATCGACCGACGGGCGGGTCGGACCCTCTAGGAAATCGCATTTACGGCGGGCGCGCGGTCCGCGGCGAAAACCTTTCCGGCCGCATGGGCCCGCGCGAGCCCGCGCTCGAGGTCGGCCCACAGGTCGGCGGCGTCCTCGAGCCCGACCGACAGCCGCAGCAGCCCGTCGCCGATGCCGGCGCGCGCGCGCGCGGCGGCGCTCATCGCCGCGTGCGTCATCGTCGCCGGGTGCGCGACCAGGCTCTCGACGCCGCCGAGCGATTCGGCGAGCGAGAAGCACGCGAGCCCGTCGACGCAGCGCCGCGCGGCCTCGAGGCCGCCGGCGAGCTCGAACGACAGCATCGCGCCCGGCCCCGACTGCTGGCGCGCGGCGAGCGCGTGATCCGCGTGCCCGGCGAGGCCCGGGTAGTGGACCGCGCGCACCGCCGGGTGCGCGGCCAGGCGCCGCGCGAGCAGACCCGCGCTCGCCTCCTGCGCGTCCAGTCGCACCGCCAGCGTGCGCAGTCCGCGCAGCGCGAGCCACGCGTCGAACGGCGCGCCGGTCAGACCGATCGCGTTGCCCCACCACGCGAGCTCGCGCACGAGCTCGGGATCGCGCGCGACCAGCGCGCCGCCGACGACGTCGGAGTGGCCGTTCAGGTACTTCGTCGTCGAGTGCAGCACGAGGTCGGCGCCGAGCGCGAGCGGGCGCTGGCGCAGCGGCGAGAGGAACGTGTTGTCGACGCACACGAGCGGGCGGCGTTCGCCCGCGCCCGCGCGCGCGGCACCCACGACGGCCGCGACGTCGGTCACGCGCAGCAGCGGATTGCTCGGCGTCTCGACGAGCACGAGCCGCGCGCCCGCGAGCGCCGCCGCGAGCGCGACCGGATCGCGCTGGTCGACGAACGCGACCTCGAACGCGCCGCGCGCGCTCCACGCGTCGAGCAGCCGCCACGTGCCGCCGTAGCCGTCGTGCGGCGCGACGACGCGCTCGCCCGGCCGCACGAGCTGCAGCGCGAGCGCGAGTGCCGCGAGGCCCGACGAGGTGACGACCGCGCCGGCGCCGCCCTCGAGCGCGCTGACCGCGTCGCCGAACTGGTCGCGCGTCGGATTGCCGCTGCGCGTGTAGTCGTAGCGGCGCTTGGCGCCGAGCGACTCGAACGCGAAGTTCACCGACAGCGACAGCGGCGGCATCACCGCGCCGTGCTGCGCGTCGGACTCGACGCCGGCGCGCGCGGCGAGCGTGCGCGGCGACGGCGGCTGCGCCGCGGCGCTCATCGCAGCACCTCCGCGCACCACCGGGCGATCCGCGGAGCGAAGCGCGGCACGTCGCGCAGGAACGCATCGTGGCCGAACTCGGTCGCGACCGCGCAGCGCTCGACTCGCCCGTCGAGCGAGCGCGCGAGCTCGTCGACGAGCGGGGCGGGCACGAGCTCGTCGCCGTCGAAGGCCA
>SCVU01000063.1 GCA_004296785.1 Planctomycetota bacterium | reverse complement strand
GCAGGCGCGCGTTCGCGTCGGCGACCTGGAACGCCGCACGCTCGCCGAGCCCGGCCTCGCGCGCGGCTCGGTTCGCCGTCTCGACGCCGTGCGCGTTCGAGTCGACGCCGGTGACGCGGCAGCCGGTCGTGCGCGCGAGGTGCAGCGCGGGGCCGCCGGAGCCGCTCGCGATCTCGAGCACGTGCGCCTGGGCGAGCGGATCCGCAGCGCGCGCACGCGTTCGCTCGGTCCCGCAGCTCGCGAGGTCGAGGTCGCGCATGAAGCGCGCGTACTCCTCGAGCGTCGTCCAACTGTTCTGCCCGATGTCCGCCCCGTACGTCTCCGCGCGAATCTCGGCGAGCGCGCGCGCGCCGAAGTTGCCGTAGGTCGAGTCGTAGAGGTCGGTGCGCTGCGCCATGCGGGATGCGCATGTTCCGTTCATCGCCGCCCGCGGACAAGACGCACCGGCGACGCCCGCCGGCGGCGGCACGCGCGCCGGAGCGCGACGAGGCGCTCGCCTCAGTTCTGCGGCGCCCCCGTCGCCCCGTCGCTCCCCGGTTCCAGGCCGCTGACCTCTCGATACAACGCGTCGAACGTGTCGACTTCTCCCGCGTGCATGAGCACGAGTTTCGGATGGACGTCGGCGCCGGCGGTGAGCAGCCGCAGCCGCTGCGGCGACGGGAACGTCGCGCGCAGCTCGCGGCGCGACGGATCAAAGGCGACCGAGCGCGCCGGCAGCAGGATCGGCGGCTGTGCGTCCGGGACGCTCAGCGTCGCCGTGATCCGCTCGAACTCCGGGAAGCGTGCCTCGCGCAGCACGACGCGCGCGAACGAACCGTCGTCCTCGACGACGACCGTCTGCTGCTCGAACACCTCGCCGGAGACCGCGGGGTCCTCGCCCAGGCCGGGCAGCTCGAAGAGGTGCGAGTTGATCTGGTTGCCCGCGAGCAGCGTGACGAGCGCGAGCCACAGCGATCGCTCCTGCGCGACCCGCGCGCTGCCTGCGGGCAGGTGCTGGCGCAGCAGTGCCGAGAAGCCGCTCTGATCGTTGCGCTCCGCGAGGCGCAGCAGGTTGCGCATCGTCTTGCGATCGACCGTGTCGAGGCGCTGGTCGCGGAGGATCTGGTCGTACAGATCGTGCATCGAATCCGGGTCGGGAGCGCGCAGCTCGGCACCGCTCGCCGCATCGACGAGCTGCGTGCGCGAGACGACCTCCATCAGCGGCGGCGAGCCCTCGGGGACCATCAGCAGCAGCGTGACGTTGTGGTTGCGCGGCACCATCGCGTACTCCGCCGTCGCTTCCTGCACGGCGCCGATGCGGATGCGCAGCGTGTTCTCCGAGAGCCGCGCGACGGTGAGCAGGCTGTTCAGGTCGCGGCCGAGCACCTGTTGCTTGAGCGCGTCCTGGATCGCGCCGCCGACGAGCTGGTCGGCCGCGCTCGTGCCCGGGAACTCGATCAGCGTGTACACGAGACCGCGCAACCGCTCGAGTGAGTGTCCCTCGACCGACGCCTCGAGGTTGTCGGTGACGAGCAGCGGGAGCACCTTGGGCCCGTTGCCGAACGGCGCCTCGAAGATCGCGTCGGAGTTGCTCGACGCGACGGTCGTCGCGTGCGCATCGGAGGCTTGCGCACCCGCGCGCTCGCCCGCGCGATCGCCGGGGATGAAGAACGAGATCGTCGTGTACGTGTCGTAAGGCGCGTGGCGGCGGCTCGGCATCAGGCTCACCTGCACGCGCACCATGTACGGCCGGTAGCCGTTGGGGATCGCCGCGTCGCGGATGTAGCGATTGAGCAGCTGCACTTCCTGGAACAGCGCGGTCGCGGCGGTGTACTTGAGCATCGCGTCGGGCCCCACCGCGGCGTCGCCGCCGTTCGTCGACAGCGGCACCGGCACCGGCAAGCCCGACGCGCTCGATCCGTTGCCGTTCGAATCGCCGTTGGTCGAGCCGTTGAACCCGGGCAGTTCGCGCGGCGAGCCGCCGCCGTACTGGCTGCGGTCGATCACGACGCTCTGCGCGCCGCCCTGCACGGAGTTCGAGCGCTCGTCGATCACCCAGCGGCTGTCCGCGGCGACCTTCGAGAGCGCTCCGTCCGCGCTCAGCGTGAAGTTCGGCTGCATCGCCGTCACGTACTCGCTCCACGGCGCGACGGCGAGCACGGACAGGTGGACCGAGCCCGCGTCGCGCAGGTCGGCGGCGCGCTCGCCGCGGTAGACGGGCGGCGTCGATCGACAGGCGGCCGCGAGCGCG
>SCVU01000508.1 GCA_004296785.1 Planctomycetota bacterium | reverse complement strand
CCGTTTCGATCGCGCTTGCCGGTGTGTTCCTCGTCGGCGTCGCCAGCGCGCTGTCGCACCTGCCGCTGAAGGAGAAGGCCTTCGGCGCGCTCACCAACGTCGCGCCCGGCTACCTCGAGTTCGCGGCGCACGGCAACGCCACGCACTTCGGCAAGTACACCGAGGTCGGCAGCACCAACGTCGACTTGCTCGGCAACGTCAGCAACGGCAAGTTCACGATCACCGCGGCCGACGGTTCGACGGTCAGCGGCGTCTTCGCGGGGACCTACGCGCCGCTGGCGACCGGACAGATCCGCATGGACGTCGCCGTGCTCTACACGGCGGGCACCGGTCGCTTCGCGGGCGTGAGCGGGACCGCGACCGTCGTCGCGCTGATCGACGGGCTCGCGCCGGGATCGGCGCTCACGTACCAGGGCGTCGGCGTGCTCGAGCTGCCGTAGGCGGCCGTCCGCGCGAGCGAGCCGGAGGGTGCGCGCACCTTCCGGCTCGCTTCGTTTTCCGACTCGCCGTCGAGGCGCGTTCAGCGCGCCGCCGCGCTCCAGCGCTCCGCGTCGGCGCTGCGGCTCTGCGCGGCGTACAGCGCGGCGAGGTGGCGCGCGGCCGCCTTCGTCTTCGCGTCCGCGGCGCCGTAGCGCCCCGCGAGCGCCTGGTGCGCCGCGAGCAGCTCGACCTCCGCTTCGTCGTAGCGCGCGAGCTCGCGCAGGCAATTGCCGAGCTCGGCGCGCGCCGCTGCGGCGGTCGCATGCGCCGCGCCGAGCTGCGCGGCGATCGAAGTCGCGCTCGCCCGCAGCAGCGGCTCGGCCGCGGCGAAGTCCTTCTTCGCGCGCAGCGTCGCGCCCAGGTGCATCTGGCATTCGGCGACCTTCGCGTACTTCTCGCCGAGCACCTTCGTGCGGATGTCGAGTGCGCGCCGCAGCATCGCGACCGCCTCGTCGAGCGAGCCCTTCTCGCGCAGCGTGCGGCCGTAGGCGAGCAGCGTGAACGACAGATCGACGTGCTCCGACGGCAGGCGCGCCTCGTCGAGCGCGAGCGCCTCGCGGCACAGCTCGACCGCCTCGTCGACGTCGCCGCGCGTCCGCAGCAGCGACGCGAGGTTGGCGATCGCCAGCGACAGCTTCGGATCGCCGCCCGTCGCCGCGCGCCGCACCGCTACCGCCTTGCGCATGCACTCGATCGCGTCGTCGAGCTTGCCGGCCGCGTACAGCGCGAGCGCGAGGTTGTTCAGCGTCTGCGCGGTGTCCGGATGCCCGGGCGGCAGGATGCGCTCGCGCATCGCGTGACTCTCGCGCAGCAGCTCGATCGCTTCGGCGGCGCGTCCCTGGTTGCGCCGCACTTCGCCGAGGTTGTTCAGCGTGCGCGCGATCTCGGGGTGATCGCCGTGCACGAGCTCGCGGTACAACGCGAGCGCGCGCTCGAAGTGCGTTGCGGCCTCGTCGAACTGGCCGAGCGCGTGGCAGATCGAGCCGAGATTGTTCACCAGCGTCGCCGAGTTCTTGTTCCGCTCGCCGGTCAGGCGCACGGACAGCTCCAGCGCCTCGCCGATGCGCTGCTTCGCCTCGGCGTGCGCGCCGCGCTCCTCCAGCAACTGACCGAGCAGGTTCAGCGCCGGCAGGCGCTCCTTGTCGTCGTCGAGCCCGAGCGCGTGCCACGTGTCGAGCGAGGCTCTCGCGAGCTCCTCCGCGCCAGCCACGTCGCCGCGGTGCTTCAGCACGTCGCCGAGGCAGAATTGCGCGCGCGCGACGCCCTCGTCCGTCGGCCCGGTCAGCCGCAGCCGCTCGGCGAGCAGCTCGCGGTATTCGCGCTCGGCGTCCTCGTACTGCGCCTCCTCGTGCGCGCACCATGCGTGCAGATCCAGCAGATCGGCGATCGCGACCGGGTCGGGCTCCGCCGCGGCGCGGCGCAGCGCGAGCGCCGCGTCGACCTGCTGGCGCGCGGCGGCGCCGAGCCCGAGCGACAGGTACGCGCGCGCGATCGTCGTGCGCAGTCGGGCCTCGACCTCCGGCTGATCGGAGAGGCGCGTGCCGAAGTCGCCGCCGAACTCGTCG
>SCVU01000507.1 GCA_004296785.1 Planctomycetota bacterium | reverse complement strand
GAGCACGAGCGCCGCGCGCGGGCGGCGGGTTCGGCGCGGCGTTCGTGCTCGATCCGACGGCGGCGGGCTGGCCGCTCCAGAAGGTCATCGCGCCGCAGCCGACGTTCGCGAAGGGCTCGTTCAGCGCCGCCGTCGCGGCCAGCGGCGCGTGGGTGATGTCGAGCATCGGGCTCGACGAGATCGGGCTGTACGGCTACACGCCGGGCCAGGCGACGTACATCGGCGGCGCGTGGGCCGCGTCGAATGCGACGGCGAGCTGCGAGCCGTACCTGCTCGGCTACCCGACGCAGCTGTCCGCCGCGCTCGGCGGCGAACACCTGCTGCACCTCAGCGCGGGCGCGAGCGGCGCCGGCAGCACGTACATCGTGCTCGGCTCGCTCAGCGGCACGGCGCCCGGTGTGCAGTTCGAGGGCACGCACATCGCGCTGAACCACGACGGCTACTTCGATTGGATGCTCGGGCAGCCGAACCAGGGCCCGTTCATCGGCACGCTCGGCACGTTCGCCGCCGACGGCACGGCCTACGCGTCGATCGCACTGCCCGCGGGCGCGAACGAACTCGCCGGGCTGACCGCGCAGCACGCGGTGCTCGTGATCGCGTCGGACGGCTCGATCCACGCGAGCGCGCCGAACCCGTTGCACATCGTGCCGTAGCGGGCGGGAGCGCGCGCTACTCGCGCGGCTTCGGCTTGGCCGCGGAATCGCGCGCGGGCGCACCTTCGACCGGCGCCGCGCCCGGCGCCGCCGCCGGCGCATCGGCCGCCGTGCCGGCGAGCTTGCCGAGGTACGCGGGCATCTCGACGCCGCCGATGTCCTTCATCAGCTCGAGCGTCGGCGGCAGCGCGCCGGCGAGCGACTGCAGGAAGCCCGCGGTGCTCGCGCCCTTGCCGTCCTTGCCGCCGCCGTCCCACACGACGACCTTGTCGAACTTGATGTTCTGGATCGCCTTCGAGGCGTTCTCGCTGAGCTTCTCGATGTGCTCGAGCATCAGCAGTTGGAACGCGGCGTGCGCGCCGCCGCAGCTCTCGACGATCTTCTTCAGGCCGTCGCCCTTCTTGGCCAGGATCTCGTACTGACCGCGCGCCTCGGCCTCGAGGCGCGCGAAGATCGCGCCGGCGGCCGCTTCGGCCTCGATGCGCGTCTTGGCCGCATCGGCCTCGGCGTCGACGATGACCTTCTCCTTGATCGCGCGCGCGACGGCCTCGAGCTCGGCGCGCTTCTCCATCTCGATCTTCTTCGCCTGCGCCTCGGCCGCGCGCGCCTCGGCCAGGTACTGCGCCTCGCGCACGCGCGCCTCGGCCTCGCGGTGCCGCGTCTCGCCGAGCTGGTAGGCCTCGGCCTCGCGCACGCGCAGCTCGGCGTTCGCGCCGGCCACCTC
>SCVU01000062.1 GCA_004296785.1 Planctomycetota bacterium | reverse complement strand
GCGCCACGACCCGATCGAGATCATCAAGTGGAAGGACATCTACTCGGATCTCGAGCAGGCGACCGACCGCTGCGCGGACGTGGCCAACGTGATCGAGTCGATCGTGCTGCGGCACGCCTGAGCCGGGACTCCCGCGCATGGATGTCTCGATCGTCGTCGTCCTCGTCATCGTCTTCGCGCTCGTCTTCGATCTGACCAACGGCTGGAACGACGCGTCCAACGCGATCGCCACGATCGTCGGCACGCGCGTGATGTCGCCGTGGACGGCGATCCTGTTCGGCGCGGTGCTGAACTTCGCGGGTGCGCTGTTCAGCAGCGAGGTCGCGAAGACGGTCGGCAAGGACATCGCGGATCCGGCGCTCTTGTCGCCGGCGGTGTTCCTGGCCGCCGTGGTCGTCGCGCCGATCTGGATCACGCTGTGCACGCTGCGCGGGCTGCCGATCAGCTGCTCGCACTCGCTGATGGGCGGGCTCGTCGGCTCGGTGATCGCCGCCGAGGGCACCGAGGCGCTGCATTCGCACGGCGTGCAGCGGATCGTGTTCGGGGTGTTCACCTCGCCCGTGATCGGCTTCCTGCTCGGGCTGTCCGTGCTCGTCTTGGTCAGCTGGACGTGCCGCCGCATGAGCGCGCGCTGGGCGTCGTCGGTGTTCGGCAAGCTGCAGCTCGTGTCCGCGGGCGCGATGGCGTTCTCGCACGGCACCGGCGACGCGCAGAAGGCGATGGGGATCATCACCGGCGCGCTGATCTCGGCCGGCCTCGTGGCGGACACGCCGGACGGAATGCCGATCCCGCTGTGGGTGCGGCTGTCGTGCGCGGCCGCGATGGGCATCGGCTCGGCCGTCGGCGGCTGGGCCGTGATGAAGACGCTCGGCTCCGGCCTCGCGCACTTGAAGCCCTACCAGGGCTTCGCGGCCGAGACCGGCGCGGCGGCGACGATCCTCGCCAACACGCTCGGCGGCGTGCCGATCAGCACGACGCACTCGATCACGGGCGCGATCATGGGCGTCGGCGCCGCGCACAATCTGAAGGCGGTGCGCTGGGGCGTCGGCAAGAAGATCCTGATGGCGTGGGTGTTCACGTTCCCCGTCTGCATCGCAGGCGGAGCGGCGCTGTACTGGCTGTTCCACGCGCTCGGTTTGTGAAGGAACGCTCAAGACGGCGTCGAGCCGCTTGAAGTCGGCGCCGCGTTCCTGGAGTCTCACGCGCCGACACCAGGACTCTCGACTCGGCGAGCCCTTTCTCGCCGGACGTTCATCAACACAAGGACGATTCGATGGCTGTTTCTCGCATGATCACTTCCGGCCTCGTTGCCGCCGCCGCCGCGAGCCTCGCGTCAGCGACTACGACCCACGAATGGCTGCTCGCGAAGACCGGCGACACGCAGGAGAAGGCGGCGCCCGCTCAGGAGGCGCCGAAGCCGGACGGCCAGGAGATCCGCTGGTACTGGAAAGACGGCTTCCGCGCGGAGACCGCGGACAAGGCGTTCACGATGCGGATCAGCGGGCGTCTGCAGACGGACCTCGCGTTCTTCTCGGGCGACGAGTCGGACTTCGGCTTCGAGTTCAACGACGGCGTCGAAGTTCGCCGCGCGTACCTCGGCGTCGGCGGCCGGCTGTTCAAGGACGTCGAGTACCTGGTCGAGATCGACTTCGCGAAATCGTCGAACGAGTTCGCGGACGCGTTCCTCGGCACGCCGACGCCGCTCGGCATGCTGCGCGTCGGCCACATGAAGCAGCCGTTCAGCCTCGAGGAACTGACCAGCGACCTGCACACGACGTTCATGGAGCGCTCGCTGTCGAGCGCGTTCAAGCTGGGTCGCGACGTCGGCATCCAGCTGAGCGACGTCGCGCACGAGGAGCGCATGACCTGGGCGGTCGGCGTGTTCAAGGACACCGACGGCAACGGCAAGAACCAGTCGGGCACGAGCGACGACGAGTATTCGTTCACCGGCCGCGCGACCTACGTGCCGTGGCAGGGCGACACCGGCAACCTGCTGCACATCGGCGCGAGCGCGAGCCTGCGCAATCCCAGCGGCGACACGATGACGTTCACCGCGAAGCCCGAGTCGAACCTCGCGCCGACGCTGCTCTCGTCGGGCGTGATCGGCACGAACGCCGACAAGGGCGACGAGTACGAGCTGTACGGCATCGAGGCCGCGTGGGTGCACGGCCCGCTGTCCCTGCAGGGCGAGTACATCAGCGCGCAGACCGAAGGCGCGGCGGCGGGTGACGACGATCCGACGCTCAATGGGTACTACGCGTTCGTCAGCTACTTCCTGACCGGCGAGCAGCGCCCGTACAGGAAGTCGGGCGGCGTGTTCGACCGC
>SCVU01000506.1 GCA_004296785.1 Planctomycetota bacterium | reverse complement strand
GCTCTTCCGATCTTACGAGAAGCAGGCGGGCCTCGGCTCGGGCGACAACGGCATCCACTGCCGTCCGCTCGAATACAACACGACGACGACGGTGCTCGACGTCAGCGCCGAGAAGGTGCTCGACGACGACGCGGCCGACGAAGTCGATCCGGTGATCGGGTTCACCGGCGCCGACTACATCGTCGTGTGGCGCGACGGCAGCGCGCTGCACGCGATGGGGCTGAAGGCGAGCGACTGCTCGACGTGCGAGCTCGAGTACACGCTCGCCAGCGGCTCGATCCCGACGCTCGGCATCTCGACCGAGGCGACCGGCGGCGGCACCGGCAACGAGGGCCTCGTCGCGTACGAGCTCGTCAGCACGACCGGTTCGATCAAGGTGCAGTTGTTCGACACGCTGACCGGCGGGCTCACGAGCAGTCTCGGCGGCGGCTGCGGCAGCGGCGGCACGGCGGGCATCGACTGCCCGGCCAAGGTGAACTCGAACCTCGGCCACACGCTGACGGGCGCGGCCACGCTCGACACCGCGTTCCTCGTGATCGGTCTCGAGCGCATCGACATGCCGTGCGGCACGTGCGAGATCGTGCCGAACCCGTTCACCGGGTTCGTCATCAGCACGGCGACGGGTGCGACCGGCGCCGCGAAGGTCGTCACGCCGGTGCCGAACGACACGGCCGTCGCCGGGCTCGTCGTGTTCGACCAGTGGGCCGTCGTGCCCGGAACCGGCGGCTGCACCGCCTTCGGCGCGTCGCTGTCGAACGCGCTGCAGATCACCATCCAGTAGTCACCACCGCTGAACCCAGAAAGCACACGCATCATGAAGCCCGTTCAACTGATCGCTCTCGCGGGCCTGGCGGTCGCGACCGTCCAC
Source organism: Planctomycetota bacterium (assembly GCA_004296785.1). Lineage (GTDB taxonomy): Bacteria > Planctomycetota > UBA1135 > UBA1135 > GW928-bin9. The sequence goes on along the minus strand of SCVU01000506.1, from coordinate 5,020 downwards.
GCCCAATCCCAAGTCGTGCGGCCCACCACCGCGCCGCACGCGCCGCGCAGCGTCGATCCGACGCGCGCGGAGCAGGTCGCGGCGCAGCAGGCCGCCGCGACGCAGGCGCCGCCGCGCATGCTCGCGCAGGTCCCCGACGAACTCGCCGCCACGAGCGGTCCGGACGTCGCGCTCGATCCGCTCGCGCACGTGACCGGCGGCATCGGCTTCGGCAGTGCCGACGGCGTGCTCGTCGGCGTCGGTCCGCGCTACAAGGCCGGCTTCGGCGCGCGCGGTCCGAGCGTCACGCCGCCGCTCGGCATGCAGGCCGCGCGCAGCCTGCCGCTCGCGTTCGAGCTCGAGTCGATCCACGTCGGCTCGTCGCTCGTCGCCGCGGGCGGCGCGGCGTCGCCCGCGGTCGCCGAGCGCACCGTGTCGTACGCGCGCGGCGCGACCGTGACCGAGAAGTACGAGCTGCGCGGCGACGGCATCGAGCAGAGCTTCGTGTTCACGAGCCTGCCGGCCGTCGACGGCGATCTCGTCGTGCGCGGCCTCGTGCTGACCGAGCTCGCCGCGCCCGCGGCGGGCAGCTACCCGCTCGGGCTCGCGTTCCGCGCGCCCGGCGAAGGCGGCATCTCGATCGGCGGCGTGACCGGCATCGACGCGGCGGGCAAGAGCGTCGCGGGCGAGCTGCGCTTCGACGGCCGCCACCTCGACCTCGTGCTGCCGCAGGCGTTCGTCGCGAACGCACAGCTGCCGCTCGTGCTCGACCCGCTGATCGGATCGCTGCTCACGCTCGACAGCGGCGCCGACTTCGCGGACCCCGACGTCGCGTACGACGAGACGACGGACGACTACCTCGTCGTGTACGAGCGCTGGTGGTCGGGCACCGACATCGACGTCTACGGCCAGCGCGTCTCGACCTCGGGCGCGCTCGTCGGCGCGACGATCCTGATGGAGACGACGGTCGGCACGCTCGCGACGAACCCCGCGGTCGGCAACGTCAACGGGTCCGAGCGCTGGTTCGCGTGCTGGCAGGAGAGCGCTTCGATCTTCGGTCCGTGGGACATCACGGGCATGGCGATCACGGCCTCGACCGGCGCGCTGTCGGCGTCGATGAGCGTCGCCTCGCTCGCGGCGAGCGAGATCGATCCCGACGTCGGCAGCGAGAAGCTCACGGGCTTCGACAACTGCATCGTGGTGTGGGAGCGCGACGGCGCCGGCATCCGCGGCGCGGCGATCGACGTCAACGCGACGGGCACGCCGACGGTCGAGACGGCGTTCACGATCTCGACGTCGGCGAGCGCGCACCGTCCGGCGATCTCGAAGAGCGGCGGTTCGCCGGGCAACTACATGGTCGCGTACTCGCTGTTCTTCTCGACGCCCGCGCCGGGCGATCACGACCTGTACGGCGCCGTCGTCGACTACCTCGGCACGGTGCTCGACAGCGAAGCGTTCCTCGTCGGCGGCATCGGTCCCAACGAGGACGACGTCGAAGTCGACGGCGACGGCGCGAGCTTCCTGTTCGCGTACGAGAAGCAGGCCGTGAGCAACGACGGCGACCACGACGTGTTCGCGCACCGCGCGACGTACACCGTGGGGACCGCGACGCTCGCCGCGGCTGGTTCACCGGTCGGGATCGAGGCCGGGCTCGGCGACGACGAGTGCGATCCGACGATCGCGTTCACGGGGCTCAAGTACCACGTCGCGTACCTCGACGAGCGCGCGCCGTTCGGCTACGAGCTCGACCTGCGCGAGCTCGACCCGGCCGACTGCCTCAACTGCGGCACGGCGCCGACGTCGGTCCCGGCCTCCGGTGCCTCGCTGTTCGGCCCGTCGATCGCGTCGGTGTGGAACGGCACGAACTCGCCGCTCGTGACCGAGGACCAGACGCTGCTCGCGTTCGAGAGCGTGTCGCTGACGCCGAACTTCGACGGCACGATCGTCGGCCTGCGCTGGGAATCGGTCGGCGCGAGCGGCGCGTCCGTGAACCTCGGCGGCGGCTGCGCGGGCGGCGGGGTGGCCGGCACGACCGGCGTGCTCGCTCCGGGCAGCCCGAACTTCACGTTCACGCTCGCTGGAGCTTCGCCCGGCGCCGCGCTCGGCCTGGTCAACGTGAATCCGGGCCCCGCGGCGCCGTTCCCGTGCGGCACCTGCGTCGGTCCGCTGCCGGGCATCCTGGTCGGTCGACCGGTGGTCGCCGGCGCGGCGAGCCTCGTGCTGCCGATCCCGTGCGACTCGGCCTCGATCGGCACCGTGTGGGACTACGACTGGATCGTCGCGCTCGTCCCGACCTCGCCGTGCCCGCTGTTCGCGAACGTCGCGAACTCGAACGTGCTGCGGATGACGGTCGGTCACTAGTCCGACGCTGAGCCGTCGACGGGTTCGCGGGCAGGCGCCCGCGCTCGTCGCGACGAGGCCGGGGCCGAAACAGCCCCGGCCTCGTTCGTTTCGCGGTCCGCCGCGGGCGCGAAGCGGCGGGATTGGAAACCGGGCCGTCCGAGTTGTAAGACTCTGCCATTGGCATGCATCAGTTGCGCGCCGCAAACCCCATCGCTCACGAAGAACCCCTCCCATGAAGAAGTTGATCCTCGCCTGCGCGCTCGGTCTCACCGTGATGACCACGAGCTGCCTCGGCCCGAACAAGACCTGGAACAGCCTCCACGACTGGAACAAGCAAGTCACCGAGAGCAAGTGGGGCAACGAGGCCGTGTTCATCGGCCTCAACGTCATCCCCGTGTACGGCGTCTGCTATCTCGCCGACATCATCGTCTTCAACTCGATCGAGTTCTGGAAGGACGGCAGCACGAGCGCGGGCGGCAAGTAGCCCCGGCTCGAACGCCCTTCGACCGAGTCGACGACCGACTCGCGTCGACCGACACGGCCGCGCCGCAGGGTGCGGCCGTGTCGTTTTCCGGCGCACCGTTCGGATGGTGTGAAGCGATGCCCGCGCGAGCGCGCTTCGCGTAGCATGCTGGGCCGCCGCGCGGAATTCGCGCGGCCGACCCACCATCCACCATGCACATGCGTCCGTTCTCCCGTTTCGCGCTCTCCGTTTCCGGCATCGCCGCGCTCGTCCTCGCCGCGTGCCAGGTTCCCTCGCTGCACCTGCAGGCGCGCCAAGGTGCGGCGCTCGACACGCAGGGGCTGCTCAAGCCGACCGAAGGGATGTGGCTGTTCACGCAGCCGCCGCGCGAACTGCTCGCGCAACAGGGCTTCACCGCGACGAAGGAGTGGCTCGAGCACGTGCAGAAGTCGTGCGTGCGCTTCCCCAACGGCTCGGGGTCGTTCGTCTCGGCCGACGGCCTCGTGATGACGAACCACCACGTCGGCCGCAGCGCGATCGACAAGCTGTCGACGGCCGAGCGCAACCTGATGGAGCACGGCTTCTACGCGCCGACGCGCGACGCCGAGCTCAAGTGCCAGGACCTCGAGCTGATGGTGCTGTGGAAGATCGAGGACGTCACCGACCAGATCAAATCCGCCGCGAAGGACGGCATGGACGCGGCGGGCGCTGAAGCCGCGCGCAAGGTCGCGATCACCGCGTTGACCGACGCGGGCAAGAAGTCGACCGGCCTCGACTGCGAAGTCGTCACGCTCTACCAGGGCGGCCGCTACCACCTGTATCAGTACAAGCGCTTCACCGACGTGCGCCTCGTGCTCGCGCCGGAAGAGGGCATCGCGTTCTTCGGCGGCGACCCCGACAACTTCGAGTACCCGCGCTACAACCTCGACTGCTCGTTCTTCCGCGTGTACGAGGACGGCGTGCCGTACAAGCCCGCGGACTACCTGAAGTGGAGTGCGCAGGGCGCGCGCGAGGACGAGCTCGTGTTCGTCGCCGGTCACCCGGGCAGCACGCGGCGCATGTACACGCTGGATCACCTGCGCCACCTGCGCGACGTGCGCTACCCGAAGACGCTCGCCGCGTACTGGCGGCGCGAGGTGCAGCTCTCGAACTTCTCCGACCGCAGCGACGAGCACGCGCGCATCGCGCGCGACGGCCTGTTCGGCGTGCAGAACAGCCGCAAGGCGATCACCGGCGAGCTCTCGTCGCTGTTCGACCCCGAGGTGATGGCGGGCAAGGAGCGCGCCGAGAAATCGCTGCGCGCGTTCGTCGACGCCGACGCTTCGCGCCGCGCGCAATGGGGCGACGGCTGGGACCTCGTGTCGAAGAGCGTGCGCAACGCCAACGAGCTGTACACGCGCTACCAGGCGATCGGCGCGGCGAACCTCGGCTGGGGTTCGCGGCTGATGAGCTTCGCGGTCGTGATCACGCGCGGCGCCGAGGAGCGCACGAAGATGTCGACGGCGCGCCTGGCCGAGTTCGCCGACGCCGACCTCGCGCGCATCGAGCGCCAACTGCTGTCGAAGGCGCCGGTGTACGAGGCGCTCGAGATCAACGCGCTCGAGAGCCGGCTCCTGCAGCTCGGCGAGTGGCTCGGCGGCGACGATCCGTTCGTCGTCAAGGCGCTCGGCGGCAAGACGCCGCGCGCGCGCGCCGAGGAGCTCGTGCGCGGCTCGAAGCTGTTCGACCCGGCCGAGCGCAAGCGGCTGTGGGACGGCGGCAAGGCGGCGGTCGACGCGTCGCGCGAGCCGCTGATCGAGCTCGTGCGCGCGCTCGACGCCGATTCGCGCGCCGCGCGCAAGCAGTGGGAGAACGAGGTCGACGGCCCGCAGAAGGCCGGCTACGCGAAGATCGCCGAGGCGAAGTTCGCCGCGTACGGCGAGAGCGTGTATCCCGACGCGACGTTCACGCTGCGCCTGTCGTTCGGCAACGTGAAGGCGTACCAGGAGGACGGCAAGCGCATCGCGCCGTTCACCGACTTCGCGGGGCTCTACCAGCGCTGGGAGGAACGGCACAAGGTCGATCCGTTCGACCTGCCGCCGCGCTGGATCGAGCGACGCGCGAAGGTCGACGGCAGCGTGCCGTTCAACTTCGTCTGCACGGCCGACATCATCGGCGGCAACTCGGGCTCGCCGACGATCAACAAGGCCGGCGAGGTCGTCGGTCTGATCTTCGACGGCAACATCCACGGTCTCG
>SCVU01000505.1 GCA_004296785.1 Planctomycetota bacterium | reverse complement strand
GATCGGCGCGCAGGAAGCGCGTGACCTCGGTCTCGGGCGCGATCAGCGCCGGCTCGATCGCCGGATTGAAGCCGCGGCCGACGTGCAGCAGATCGATGCACGCGACGAGCACCGCGAGGGCCGCCGCGAGCGCGCGCGGCCGCGCGTTCAGGCGCGCGAGGTCCAGCGCGCGATCGAGGCCGAACGCGGCGAGCGCGGCGAGCGCGGCGCTCGCGACGAGCAGCAGCCGCAGCAGCTTCGTGCTCGCGAGCACCGGGACGCCGCGCGCGAGCTCGTACAGCGGCGGCACCTGCCACGCGACGAGCAGCGCGAGCGCCGCCAGCGCGGCGAGCACGCGCGCGGGCGGCGCCGTGCGCAAGCGCGCGAGCGCGAACAGGGCGAGGGCGAGCGGCAGCGCGCCGACGTACCCGCCGACGAGCTCCGCATAGTTCAGGTTGTCTCCGAGCGGCCCGCTGTAGTCGCGGTGGTGCGGCGCGCCCGACGCGAGCGGTGCGAGCAGGAAGCGCGCGGCGTCGACGAACGACAGCGGGCTCGTCACGTCGACCTTGCTGAACACGAGCGCGGCCTGGCTGTCCCGCAGGTACTCCCACTGCGGCCACAGTTGCACGACGCCGATCGCGAGGCCGAGCAGCTGCCCGCACGCGCACGCGAGGAGCGCGCGCACGAGCACGCGCTCCTGCGCGCCGCGCCACAGCGCGTACAGCCCCGCGAACAGCGCGATGTGCAGCGCCGTCTGCGCGTGGCCGGACAGCCACGCGAGGCCGCTGCCCAGTCCGATCGTGCCGGCCGCGCGCAGCCCGGAGCCTTGCAGCGAGCGCTCGATGCGCCACAACACGAACGGCAGGAATGCCGCGGCCGCCGTGTGCGGGTGGCCGAGCCACGCGATCATGAACCCGCCGAGCTGGAAGCACAGCGCGCCGAGCAAGCGCGCGTACGCCGACAGCGCGAAGCAGCGCAGCCAGCACAGTGCGAACGCACCGGCGAGGAACAGGCGCAGCAGCGCGGCCCACTCCTTCGCCGCGTGACCCGGGAACGCGAAGTAGATCCAGTTGAGCGGGCTCGCGAAGCCGCCGGAGGCGGCCGCGTGGTACGGCTGGCCGCAGTAGTCGTACGGATTCCACAGCGGCAGCTCGCCCGCGCGCAGCTGTTCGGCCGCCAGATCGAGCCACGGCTCGCATACGGTCGGCTGGTCGAGCAGCAGCGGATTCGCGCTCGCGTGCCCGGCCGGCGCCGCCGCGCGCCACGGTTCGAACGCGAGCAGCGCATCCGCCGGCGAGAGCACGCGGCGCGAGAACAGCGCATCGGACAACAGCGCGACCGCCGCGAACAGCAGCACCGCGAGCGATCCGGCGAGCTCCAGCCCACCGCGCCGCGCGGGGGCAGCTACGGCCGCCGATTCCGACATGCGCGCGCAGCGTAGCAGGCGCGTGCGCCGCAAAGCAGGCTCGCGCGCCGCGCGGGCGCCGCTGTCCACGAGCGACTCGCGCCCGTATTCTCTTGGCCCGGTCGCTCCGCACCGGATCCCGCATGGACGCACACGCGCTCGACTGCCACCGCCGCGCCGGACGCATCGCGTCCGAGTGCCGCGAGTGGGCGAAGCAGCACGTGCGGCCGGGCGTGAAGGTCGCGTGGGTGCTCGAGACAGTCGAGCGGATGATCCGCGAGCGCGGCGCCGAGCCGGGCTTCCCGGCGCAATCGAGCCGCAATCACGTCGCGGCGCACTACTGCTCGCCGCCCGAGGATCCGCTCGAGTACCAGGAAGGCGACTGCGTGAAGGTCGACTTCGGCGTGCACGTCGACGGCTACGTCGCCGACACCGCGGCGTCGATCGATCTGTCCGCGGACGGCCGCTGGACGAAGCTGATCCAGGCCTCCGAAGCAGCGCTCGCCGCGGCGATCGCCGCGGTCGGCATCGACGTGCCGGTGGGGGACGTCGGCGCGGCGATCGAGCGCACGATCACCGGCATGGGTTTCCAGCCCGTGCGCAACCTGACCGGCCACGGCCTGGGCCGTTGGAAGGTGCACACCGCGCCGCAGATCCCGAACTACGCGGAGCGCGGCGGCGGCCGCTTCCGCAAGGACACCGTGTTCGCGATCGAGCCGTTCGCGTGCACGGGCCGCGGCTACATCAAGGAGCGCGGCAAGGCCGAGGTCTTCATGATGGTCGGACCGCCGCTGTCCGCGAAGGGGCTCGACCGCGAAGTGCTGAAGGCGATCGACGCGTGGCGCGGATTGCCGATCGCGCGGCGCTACTTCCTGCATCTCGACCGCATCAAGGTCGAGGACGCGCTCGCGAAACTCGCGAAGCAGGGCGCGCTGATGCGCTACCCGCCGCTCGTCGAGGACGAGGGCGTGATGGTCGCGCAAACGGAGCACTCGCTGTTCCTCGGCGCGAGCGGCGTCGAGATCCTGACCGCCTGATCCGCGTCGCCCGCCGGCGCGCGCGGCGCCGGAGCGGGCTAGAATCCGCGCGACACTCTCGGAGCCGCCCCCCGTCCGGCGATCCGGCCAAGATCGACGGTCGCTCCCGACAGCCTTGAAGATCGCCCTGGTCACGACGCCGCCGTCGGTTCGCTCCGGCATCGGCGACTACACGCACCAACTGCTGCCCTACCTGCGCGAGCAGGCCGTGGTCGACCAGTTCGTGGAGCCCGGCCGCGAAGGCGCGGGCTGGGACGGCGAGCCGGCGCGCTCGGCGCTCGAGCTCGTGCCGCGTGCGTACGACCGCGTGCTCTACCAACTCGGCAACGAGGTCTCGCACGGCTTCATGGCGCGCATGGTCCGCGCGATCGGCGGGACCGTCGCGCAGCACGACTGGGTGCTCTTCGATCTCGCGCTGAGCGCGTACCCCGGTCTCGTGCGCGGCGGCGTGAAGGGTCACCTGCTCGCACTGCGCGAAGGCGGCGTCGACCAGGCGCGCACGTATCTCGGCAACTGGCGCGATCGCCGGCGCGCGCGCCGCCAGCCGGCGCCGGAGCTCGACGCGCGCGAACTGCCCGGGACGCTCGTCGCCGGTTGGCACGGCGCGGAGCCGCGCGGTCGTTGGACGGCCGACGTCGCGTGGCTGCGGCTGCCCGTTGGCGCGCGCGCGGTGCGTTCGACCTGCATCGTCGAGCGCGGGCGCGCGCTGCGCATCGTCGAAGCGGCCGGCCGCGTCGTCGCCGCCGCGGATGGAGCGGGCGCGCGCGCCGTGCTCGAAGGCGAGGTGCGGGAGCCGCTGGTCGCGCTGCGGACGTCGAACGTCGGTGTGACCGCCGAGCAGCGCGCGCACGGCGACACGCGTCGGCTCGCAGCGTTCGTCGAGTCGATCGAGTGGAGCGACGGCCGCGCGTGGCACGCGCTCGACCTGCGGCAGAGCTGCTTTCGCCCGCCCGAGGAGATCCACCTGTCGCGCGATCGGTTCGCGCTGCCGCTCAATCACTCGATCGTGCGCTTCGCCGACGCGTTCATCGTGCACAGCCGCTACGTCGCGACGCGCATCCAGACCGAGCGCAACCAGCTCACGCCGGTCGGCATCGTGCACCACGGAGCGGAGGAGCGCTGGCGCGACGAGGATCGCGGGCTCACGCGCGCGCGACTCGGCCTGTCGAGCGCGTGGCAGCGCGGCTTCCTCGTGGTGAGCTTCGGCGGCGTGCAGCCGCACAAGCGCATCGACAAGCTGCTCGAAGCTTTCGCGAAGGCGCGCGCGAGCGCGCCGGACCTGTACCTCGCGCTGGTCGGCGGACTCTCGACGGGCGCATACGACCCGCGCGCGCATGCGCAGCTGCTCGGCGTCGCCGACGCCGTGCACTTCGCTGGCTACGTGCCGGAAGAGCTCGGCTGGGACTGGCTGCACGCCGGCGACTTGTCGGTGAATCTGCGCGGTCCGACGACGGGCGGCACGAGCGGCGGCGTGTTCCAGTCGTTCTCGCTCGGGCGCGCGGTGCTCGCCAGCGATGCCGCCGAGCAGTCGGAACTGCCAGACGCGTGCACGGTCAAGGTGCCGCTCGGCGCCGGCGAGGTCGAGGCGATCGCGCGTGAGCTCGTCGCGCTGCGCGGCGATGCGCCGCGTCGCGAGCGACTCGAGGCGGCCGTGCGCGGCTTCGTCAGCACCGAATGCGCGTGGCGACAGTGCGCGCGGCAGTACGTCGAACTGCTCGAGCGCTTCCCCGCGGCGCGCGCGTCGCGCAAGGGCTTGCTCGATCTCAAGCTCGGGCTGTCAGCGCGTCGCGCGGCGGTCTGAGGCCGCGCACCGGCCGTCGGCCGCTCAGTCGAGCCGCTGGCGCAACACGCGCAGCGCGAGCAGCGCGTCGATCGGGCTCATGCGATCGAGATCGAGCGCGCGCAGCTCGCGTTCGAGCGCGGCGAGCCGCGGCGGATACAGCTCGGCCTGCGCGTTCGCCGCGCCGTCGGCCGCGAGCGATGCGCCGCCCGCCAGGCGCGGCGCGAGCCCCGCCGCGTCCTCTTCGATGTCGCGCAGGATCTCGCGCGCGCGCGCCACGAGCTCCTTCGGCACGCCGGCGAGACGCGCGACGTGGATCCCGTAGGAGCGATCGGTGCCGCCCTCGACGATGCGGTGGAGGAACACGATCTCGTCGCCCCACTCGCGCACCGCGACGCTCTTGTTGCAGATGCCCGGGTAGCGCGCGGCGAGCTCGGTGAGCTGGTGGTAGTGCGTCGCGAAGATCGTGCGCGCGTGCACGCGCTGCGACACGTGCTCGGCGATCGCCCACGCCAGCGCGAGCCCGTCGAAGGTGCTCGTGCCGCGGCCGACCTCGTCGAGCACGATCAGCGAGCGCGGCGTCGCGTTGTTCAAGATCAGCGCGAGCTCGACCATCTCGACCATGAACGTCGACTCGCCGCGGCTGATGTCGTCGCCGGCGCCGACGCGCGTGAAGATCCGGTCGACGACGCCGATGCGCGCGGACGCGGCCGGCACGAACGAGCCGAGCTGCGCGAGCAGCACGATCAGCGCGACCTGCCGGATGTAGGTCGACTTGCCCGCCATGTTCGGGCCCGTGAGGATCGTCAGGTTGCGCGCGCCGGCGTCGAGCTCGGCGTCGTTGGGCGTGAACGAGCCGATCTCGGGCGCGCACTCGAGCACCGGGTGGCGACCCTCGCGGATCTCGATCGCGTCGCCGGCGTGGACGTCGGGCCGGCACCAGCCCGCCTCGGCCGCCTTCTCGGCCAGCGCCGCCAGCGCGTCGAGTTCGGCGATCGCCTGTGCGGTCGCGAGGATGCGCGCGAGCTCGGCGGCGGCCGCATCGCGCAGCGCGACGAACAGCTCGTGCTCGCGCGCGAACGCGCGCTCCTCGGCGCGCAGCACCTTGTCCTCGTACTCCTTGAGCTCCGGCGTGACGTAGCGCTCGGCGTTCTTGACGGTCTGCTTGCGGATGTAGCTGTCGGGCACGCGCTCGATCTGGCCGCGCGGCACTTCGAGGTAGTACCCGAACACCGTGTGGAAGCCGATCTTCAGGCCGGGGATGCCGCAGCGCGCGATCTCGTCGGCCTGGAAGCGCGCCATCCAGCCCTTGCCGTCCTGCTGCAGCGCGCGCAGCTCGTCGAGCTCGGCGTCGACGCCGTCGCGCACGAGGCCGCCTTCGCGCACGGCGAGCGGCGGCGCGTCGACGAGCGTCG
>SCVU01000061.1 GCA_004296785.1 Planctomycetota bacterium | reverse complement strand
CATGGCACGCGGGCTTCGACGCGTCGCTCGGCGGCCGCGCGCTTCCGGATGCGCTGCTCGCGGCGCCGCCCGCGCTCGAGCTGCCGGCTGCCGCGTACCGCGCGCTCGTCGCGCGCCGCGCGTCCGAGCAGGTCGAGACCGCGCTGTTCGACGCGCGCTCGGGCGTGTGGTGGCTCGCGCCCGAGCAACTGCACGGCCTCGCGTTCGACCGCGTGTTCGCCCCGGGTCTGCTGCGCGGCGCGTACCCGCGCGCGCCGGCGCAGGATCCGCTGCTCGACGATTCGACGCGCGTCGCGCTGCAGGCGCGGCTCCCCCACCTCGCGCCGAAGGCGGCGCGCACGCGCGAGGAGCAGCGGCTGTGGCACGAGCTGCTCGCCGCGGCGCCGCGCGTGCGGCTGTCGTGGCCCGCGCGCGACGCCACGGGGCGGCCGACGGTCGCCGCGCCGCTCGTGCGCGCGCTCGTCCGCGCGCACGGAGATCCGCCGCCGGCCCCCGCGCGCGACGCACAGCCGCGGCCGGCGCGGCGGCACCTGCTCGCGCTGGCGGCGGGTGCGCGCGAGCTCGCGGTGGACGAGCTCGCGGACGCGTGGCTCGCGGCCGAACGCGAGAGCGCCGAGCTGCACGCGCGCGCCGCCGCGCCGGACGCGCGCGTGCTGCGCGCGCGCGCCGCGGTGCAGCTCGAGCACGGCGCCGCCGCGGACGCCGGCCTCGGCCCGCAGCACGGCTGGATCGGACGACAGCCACAGGTCGCGCGCTACGCGACGTTCTACGAGCGCTTCGCGTCCTGCGCGTGGCAGGCGTGGCTGGCGCGCGAGCTCGGGCTCGACGCGGCGCCGGATCCGCTCGGCGTGCTGCCCGAGCTCGACGCCCAGCTGCTCGGCCGCACCGTGCACGACGCGCTCGAGGCCGTGCTCGGCGCGCGCGTGCCGGAAGCGACGGCTCTGGAGAGCGCGGCGCAGCGCACGCTCGCCGACGGCGGCGTTCACTACCGCGGCCTTGCGCGCGCGCTCGCCGAGATCGCGGCGCCGTACGTGCGGCGTGCGCTCGAACTGTCACACGTGGACGGCGCTCCGGTCGTCAGCGGCTGCGAAGTCGAAGGCCGCTGCGAGCTCGCCGGCCGCGAGATCCGCTTCCGCGCCGACCGCGTCGACGCGCGCACCGAGGGACCGCTGCTGATCGACTACAAGACCGGCGCCGCGGTCGGCGTCGACAAGTGGAGGCGGCAACTGCGGCGCGGTTCGATGCTGCAGGCCGCGTGCTACGCGGCGAGCGCGCCGGGCGCCGAGGGCGTGTACCTGTACGTCGATCCGGAGATCTCCGACAAGTCCGCGCGCCGCTCGACGCGCGAGCTCGAGGGCGCCGGGCGTCCGCTCGCCGAGCTCGCGATCGCGACGCTTGGGCGCGCGATCGATCGCGGCGTGTGCACGCCGCGGCCGGAGATCGACGGCACGGCCAATCCCGCGTGCCGGACCTGCGCGGTCGCCAGCGCGTGCTCGCGCGACGACACGCGCTGGAAGATGCGCTGGCTCGTCGGACTCCGGCTGGCCGCGCCGGCCGGGGCGCGGTCGGAGTACCTCGCGTCGGCGGCCGAGCTCGACGCGCTCGCGCGCGCGGCGGCGGAGGGCGCGCCGTGAGCGCCGCCAGCGACTGGCGCGCGGACGACGCGGCGGCGCGCAAGCTCGCGCGCACCGAGTTCGCGCTGCCGCTGCTGCTCGCGGCGGGCGCCGGCTCGGGCAAGACCGCCGCGCTGGTCGCGCGGATCACCGTGTGGTGCATCGGCCCGGGCTGGGAGCGCGCGAGCGCGCGGCAGCCGAGCGACGACGCGCGCGCGCGTGCGCAAGCCGTGCTCGCGCGCTGCGTCGCCGTCACGTTCACCGAGAAGGCCGCGGCCGAGATGGAGGAGCGGATCGGGCGCGCACTGGCCGGCTTCGCCGCGCGGCGCGCGCCCGGCGACGTGCTGCCGGGCTTCGAGCTCGCCGAGATCGGCATCGCTCCGGCCGAGGCGGCCGCGCGCGCGACCGCGCTGCTCGATGCGTTCGAGCACCTGCGGATCGGCACGCTGCACGCGTTCTGCGCGCGCGTGCTGCGCGAGCACGCACTCGACAGCGGCATGCACCCGTCCTTCGAGATCGACGCGGACGAGACCGCGATCGCGCGCGCGTGCCGCGAGTACGTCGCGCTCGACCTGCCGCGCGCGTACGGCGAGCCGGGCGATGCGAACGCGCTGCTGCTCGCGCGCGCCGGCGTCGGGCCGCCGGCGCTGTGCGAAGCGCTGCAGCGCGCGAGCGAGCTCGGGATCCCGGCCAGCACGCTGCGCGCGGATCCGTGCGCGCCCGCGCTCGTCGACGCGGAGCGCCGCGCGCTCGCCGAGGTGCTCGTGCCCGTGCTCGAGGCGCTCGACGACGCGCTCGAAGGCGCGAAGCTGCGCGCCAACGACGCGGCTCCGCGCACGCGCGACGCGCTCGCCGCGCTCGGCGAGTCGCTGTGCGCGCCGCTCGAGCTCGACGCGCTGCTCGCGGCGGCGCGCGCGTGCGCGGCGGCTGTCGCCGCGCGCCTCGCCGACTGGTCGCACGGCAAGCTGAGCCAGGGGCTCGCAGCCTTGATCGGCGCGCGCGCGAAGGACTTCGGCGCCGCCTGCGGCGAGCTCGGCCTGCACCTCGCCGACCTCGCGAGCTGCGACCCCGCGCTGTCGCGCGCGGCGTCCGCGCTGCTCGCCGCCGCGCTCGACGGCTTCGAGCGCGAGCGGCGCGCGCGCGGGCTCGCGACGTTCCACGACCTCCTCGCGCGCGCCACCGAGCTGCTCGAGCGCGAGCCGCGCATCGCCGAGGAGCTCGCGCGCGGCATCGACCAGCTGCTGGTCGACGAGTTCCAGGACACCGATCGGCTGCAGTGCCGGCTGCTGCGCGCGCTCGTGCTTTCGCGCGCGAGCGCGCTGCGGCCCGGCCTGTTCGTCGTCGGCGATCCGAAGCAGTCGATTTACGGCTGGCGCGGCGCCGACCTCGGCGCGTATGCACAGTTCCGCGACGAGTGCCTGGCCGCGGGCGGCCGCGAGGCGCGCCTCGCGGCGAGCTTCCGCTCCAGCGCCGCGATCCTCGACGAGGTCGGGCGCCTGGCGCGGCCGAATCTGGTCGAGGACGCGGGCGTGCAGTGGAACTACGAGCCGCTGCACGAGGCGCGCGTGCGCGCGCCGCACGCGTCGCTCGCCGCCGCGCCGCGCGCGGCGGTCGAGTACTGGTCGTCGTGGGGCTCGGCCGAGCACGGCACCGCGCGCGCGGGCAAGGAGCTCGACGCGACCTCGAGCGACGACGCGCGCCGCATCGAAGCGCGCGCGATCGCCGAGGATCTCGCGGCGCTGCGCGCCGAGCGGCCGGAGTTCCGCTGGCGCGACGCCGCGGTGCTGCTGCGCACGACCTCGGCGCTGCCGATCTACCTCGCGGCGCTGCGCGAGCGCGGGATCCGCTGCGCGCCGTCGAAGGACCGCGGCTTCCACCGCTCGATCGAGGTGCAGGAGCTCGCAAACCTGCTGCTCGCGGTGCTCGCGCCGTCGGACGCGCTCGCGCTCGCGGGCGCGCTGCGCTCGAGCGCGGTCGGCGCGCCCGACGCGGCGCTGCCGCGGCTGTGGCAGCGCGGGCTGCCCGAGCACTGGTCGCGCTGGCGCGACGCGGGCGCCGCGCGCGAGCGGCTCGCGACCTGGTGCGCGGAGATCGAGCGCGAGCTCGAGCGCGAGCCCGACGCGCGCGCTGCGGGTCATGCGCGCATCGCCGGCTGGTCGCTGGCCGCGGCGGATGCGCTCGCGACGCTGCTCGAGTTGCGCGCGTCGTTCGCGGCGCTGCGCGCGGATCGCTGGGTCGAGCGCTGGCGCGCGTGGCTGCTGCTCGAGGAGCGCGCGGCGCTCGGCCCGCTCGGACCTTGGCGCAGCGCGAACGTCGCGCGCGCGCTCGACGATCTCGAGGCCGCGCTGGCGAGCGACGCGCGCGCGCCGCACGAGCTCGCGCGCGCGCTGCGCGAAGGGCTCGCCGGCGCGCGCGAGGACGTCGTGGCGACGCCGCGCGACGAGGAGGACGCGGTCGCCGTGCTGACGCTGCACGCGGCCAAGGGGCTCGAGTGGCCGCTCGTGTACCTGCCGGACCTGCACCACGAGCAGCACAGCGGCGAGCGCGCGCGCATCGAGCTCGCCGACGACGAGGCGCGCGCGCTGCTGTCGATCCGCGGCGCCGCCGGCCTGGGCTGGCGCGCGCACGCGCGGCGGCGCGCGGCGATCGAGGCCGCCGAGCGCGCGCGCCTCTTGTACGTCGCTGCGACGCGCGCGACCGATCGGCTCGTGCTGTGCGGGCGCTGGCCGGCGCACGGCGAGCGCGAGTGCGCGGCGCCGCTGCTCGACCTCGTGCTGCGGCGCGAGGGCGGCGCGCGCTTCGAACAGGTCGAATCCGCGGCTGGTTTCCGCGACGAGCACGGCGTGCTGTGGAAGACGCCCGGCTTGTTCGCGCCCGCGGCCGCGGCACCGGCGCGCGCGGCCGACGCGCGCGAGGCGGCGGCGCTCGCGG
>SCVU01000504.1 GCA_004296785.1 Planctomycetota bacterium | reverse complement strand
GCGACCGCGCAAGGAGCCCGTCGGATCGACGCGGACGTGCTCGGGTCGCAGGCCGAGCACGAGCGGACCGTCCGCCGCGCGCACGTTCTCGGCGACGCGCGCGCCGCCGATCGTGAAGCGGCCGCTCGCGCATTCTCCAGCGACGAGATTCATGCCCGGGCTGCCGACGAAGCGCGCGACGAACAGCGTCGCGGGCTCCGCATAGACGCGCGCCGGCGGCCCGCACTGCTCGACCAGCCCGCCGTTCATCACGACGACGCGGTCGGCGAGCCGCATCGCCTCTTCCTGGTCGTGCGTGACGTAGACGGTCGTCACGCCGGCCTCGTGCTGACGCGCGCGCAGGAACTCGACCATCTCGGCGCGCTGCTCGGCGTCGAGCGTGCCGAGCGGCTCGTCCATCAGCCAGGCCGCGGGCTCGCGCACCATCGCGCGCGCCAGCGACACGCGCTGCTGGTCGCCGCCCGACAGCTCGCGCGGCTTGCGCGAGAGCAGCGCCTGGATGCCGACGCGCGCCGCCACCTCGCGCACGCGCCGCTCGCGCTCGCCGCGCGCGACGCCGGCGCACGCGAGCGGGAACGCGACGTTGTCGAGCACCGACAGGTGCGGGTAGAGCGCGTAGAACTGGAACACGAAGCCGATGTCGCGCTGCGACGGAGCCAGCGCGCCGACGTCGCGACCGCCGATGCGGATCGCGCCGGCCGTGTGCCGTTCGAGCCCGGCGATCATCCGCAGCGTCGTCGTCTTGCCGCAGCCCGACGGGCCGAGCAGCACGACGAACTCGCCGCGCTCGATCGACAGATCGATGCCGCGCACCGCGTGCGTGCCGTCGGGGTAGCGCTTCTCGACGCGCTCGAGCGCGAGAAAGCTCACTTCGCACGCCCCTTCGCGGGCCAGCGTGCGGCGACGTTCTGCAGCACGACGCTGGCGAGCACGACGCCGAATCCGACGGCCATCCCGCGCTTCCACCACGGCTGCAGCATCAGCGCGACGCCCGCGCCCATCCCCCACAGGCTCGCCCGCTCGAACGACCGCGCGCTCACTGCTTCACCGTCCCGAACGTGATGCCGCGCAACAGGTGCGCGCGCACGAGCCACGTGAACACGGCGATCGGCGCGACGAACAACAGCGCGCCCGCCGCGATCTGCGGCCACGGCATCCCCTCGATGTTGCCCTGCAGGCCCGCGAAGTACGCGGGCACCGTCACCGCGCCCGAGCTGTTCAGCGTCATCGCGAACCCGTACTCGTTCCACGCCGAGATCAGGCAGAACACCGCCGTCACCGCGATCCCCGTGCGCGCCTCCGGCAGCACGACCTTCCACAGCGCCTGCGCGCGCGTGTAACCATCGACGAGCGCCGCCTCCTCGTACGCGCGCGGGATCTCGTCGAGGAAGCCCTTCATCAGCCACGTCGCGAGCGACAGATTGAACACCGTGTACAAGAGCGCGAGACCGAGGTGCGTGCCCTGCAGGTCGAGCGTGCGGTACATCAACAGCACCGGCACGACGACCGCGAGCGGCGGCATGAAGCGCGTCGACAGCACGAAGAACAGCCAGTCCTTCTCGCCGCGGATCGCCAGCCGACTGAATCCGAGCGCGCACGCGGTGCCGAGCGCGACCGAGGCAAGCGTCGACAGCACGCCGATCACGACGCTGCTCCACAGATGACTCCAGAAGGAGGCCTGCGCGCCGGCGTGGACCTCCGACAGCTGCACGTACGCGCTGCCGGTCGCCTCGAACTCGAACGAGTGCGGGTCGGCGGGCGCCTCGAGCGCCGGCGCGAAATTGAGGTGCGGGCGGATCGCGTCCTCGCGCGACTTGATCGACGACAGCGCCATCCACAACAGCGGCAGCGCGGCGAAGCTCAATCCCGCCGCGAGCACGAGCCAGCGCACGAACTTCAACGCGGCACCTGGGCGCCCTTCAAGCGATCGAGGTAACGCGTGAACACGGTCGCGAGCGCGATCACGACGACGAGCACGACGCACGCGTAGGCGCTGCCCAAGCCGACCTTGCCGTCGCGGAACACGACCTGGTACAGCAGCGTCGACAAGGTCTGCGTCGCCGCGTCGTTCGGACCGGTCGTCGCCATCACGAGATCGAACTGCTTCAGCGCATCGGTCGCGCGCAGCAGCGCCGCCAATCCGAGCAGCGGCGCGACCAGCGGCAGCGTGATCCGCCGGAACACCGTCCACGCGCTCGCGCGATCGATCTCGGCGGCCTCGTAGATCTGCGGCGGAATCGAGCTCAGTCCCGCGAGCGACACGAGGGCCATGAACGGCGTCCACATCCACACGTCGACCAGCAGGATCGACCAGAACTTCAGGCTGCGGTCCGTCAGCCACTGCGGCTGCGCGAGGCCGAGCTCACCGAGCACCTGATTCAGCACGCCGTAGTTGCCGTTCAGGATCAGGCCCCAGTACAGGCCCATCACGGCGGGCGACAGCATCATCGGGACGAGCGCGAGCGTCAGCACGAGCGCCTTGCCGCGGAACTCGCGCTTCAATGCGAGGGCGAACGCGAAGCCGAGCGCGAGCTCGAGCCCGCCCGCGCAGAAGACGAACAGCGCGGTGCGGCGCAGCGCGCCGGAGTACAGCGGGTCGGAGAACACGCGCGCGTAGTTCGCGGTGCCGACGAAGCGCGACCCGTCGCCGACGAGCTCGGCGTTGGTGAACGAGAGGACGACGTTGTAGACGAGCGGGAAGACGTTGAAGACGACGAGCAGCAAGAGCGCGGGGGCGACGAGCCCGAGCTTCAGCCCTCTCGATCCGCGTTCAGACATCCCGGCTCAATCTACGGTCTGCTGGGCGCGCGCCAAAGCGCGGCGTCCTCGCGTCAGTCGTTGCCGCCGAACGAGTCCACGACGCCGCCTTGGAACCGAACGACGTAGTAGCAGTGCGGCGAACGCGCGCAAGTGCCCCAGTCCGCGGCGTACTGCCACTCGACGAAGTGGAACGTCGGCGTTCCAAACCGCGCACGGAATGCTTCGGGACTCGACGGCATCGATGGAAAGTTCGCGAGCATCCATTGCATCGCGCAGACTCGCTGAGGAGTGCTCATCGATTCCCAAGGGAGCTGCGAAGGCTCCGGCGGCGAAGGATCCTTTGATGCACCGTAGCCGACGGGCCAAATATACGAGAGCTTTCCATTCTCATGGACGACGTCCATCCACGCGCCGCTCACTCCGTCCTCGTTCGGCGGAAGGATGTGGTAAACGAGGCGCGCTTGAGCTTGGTCAGGTGCTCCTAGTCTCGCGAGCACGCCAGCTTCGTCGAGTCCGACGAGGACCTTGCTCTGACTCAGGTCGAGCATCATTCGGCCACGGGCGCTGGGAGAGCCGCCGACCCAGCGCGCTGAATCAAACGGTCGATCGCCGCAGCTCGCGGCGAGCAGCGTGAGAAACAGCAGCGCACTCGCGTGCGCCGCGCGAGTCACAGCAGCCCCGCTTCCTTCAGGATCCGCTCCTTCTCCACCGCGAGCTCCTTCAGCGCCTGCGCCGTCTCCATCTCTCCGTCGACCGCCATCCCGACGTAGCGCTGCGTGACCGCCAACAGCTCGTTGAACACCGGCACGTTCCAGAAGTCCTGCATCGTCTCGACCGAGTCCGCGAACGCCGCGTTGTACGGCGAAGCCTTGCGGAACGCCTCGCTCTTCAGGATGTCCGCGTTCGCCGTGAACCCCGCCGGCTTCGTGATCCACTGCTCCTGCACCTTGCGCTGCAGGAACCACGCGATGAACTTCTTCGCGAGCTCCTGCTGCTCCTTCGGGATCCGTGTCGAGATCGACAGCCCCTGCCCGCCGAGCGACGCGACGCGCTTGCCGTTGTGACCCGGCACGACCGCGAAGCCGACCTTGTCGCCGAACTTCGCGGCGAGGCCCGGGAAGAACGCGAAGTAGTTGCAGATCATCGCCGTCGAGCCGTTCGTGAACTGCTCGAGCACCTGCCCGTAGTCCAGGCGCTCCGCGCCGTTCGGCCCGAGCTTGACGAGCTTCTTGTAGAACTCGATCGCGGCGACCGAGCCCGGCGTGTCGAGCTCGCCGACGACCTTGTTCGATCCCTCGGCGTGCCAGCGGCCGCCGAACGCCCACAGGAAGTTCTGCACGCCCATCGTCAGGCCGTCGTACGAGCGATCGGACGGCAGCGCGCAGCCGTAGCGCTTCGCCTCGGGCCGCTGGAAGAACGCGGCGACGTCGGCGAACTCCTCCCACGTCGTCGGGACCGCGAGCGGGCGGTTGTACTTCGCTTGGAACGCCTGCTGCTCGGCCGGGTCGGCGAACCAGTCCTTGCGGTACGCGAGCCCGACCGCATCGGTCTCGCACGGCGCGGCGTACCAGCGGTTCGAACCGTCGGGGTACTCGCACAGGTACTTCGCGGCGCGCGGGTGGATCGTCGCGAGGTCGACGACGGTCGGCAGCCAATCGGTGAGCTCGACGTACAGGCCCTTCGTCGCGCCGCGGCCGATCCACTGGCTGTCGCCGATCACGACGTCGAAGCGCGTGCGCGACGCGCCGAACTCGAGGAACACCTTCTCCTGGTACGAGCCGAGCGGGATCTGCTCGACGACGACCTCGATGCCGGTCTCCTTCTCGAACTCGCGGCCAAGCTCCTGCAGTCCCGTCGCGGGATCCCACTGGAACCACCAGACGACGATGCGCTGCTTCGCTGATGCGCCCGACGCGCCCGTGCCGCTCGTCGGGGACGCGGGATCCGACTTGCCGCAGGCCGCGAGCGCGAGGAGGGTGAAGAGCAGCGCGAGTGAGCGGACGGCGTTCTTCATGCGCCGCGATTCTAGGCACGCGCGCGCATCGCCGCGAGCAACGCCCGCGCCATCTCTTCGGCGAAGGCCGGATCGTTGACGTGCGCGTCGCGCACGTAGAGCGGCACCGCGCCGAGCGTTTCACGCAGTCCGGCGAGCAGTTCTTCGCGCGCCTGCGGGTCGTCGAACGGCTGGCCGGCGCGGTCGATCGCGCTGATCCCGCCGCGCGGGAAGAAACACTCGGTCGGCCCGCGCGCCGCGGCGAGCTTGGCGCCGAGGATGCGGCCGAGCTCGCGGCACTCGCGCGGCGTCGTGCGCAGCAGCGTCACGTTGTCGTTGTGCTTGTACAGCGTGCGCGCGCGGAACGCGTCGGGCACCGTGGCCAGGCCGTGGAAGTTCACCATGTCGAGCGCGCCGACCGACACGACCTGCGGCACGCCGCGCCGACCGGCGGCGGTCACGCGCTCGGGTCCGGCCGACAGCACGCCGCCGACGAGCTCGTCGGCGAGCTCGGTGGTCGTGACGTCGAGCACGCCGGCGAGCACGCCCGAGTCGGCGAGCGCTTCGAGCGTGCGGCCGCCGCTGCCGGTCGCGTGGAACACGAGCACTTCACAGCCCGCGGCCTCGAGCACGGCGCGCGCGCGCTCGACGCACGGCGTCGTCACGCCGAACATGCTCGCGGCGACCAGCGGCTTGTCGCCGGCCTCGGCGGCCGGCAGTGGCGCGCGCACCATGCCCGCCAGCGCCTGCGCGGCGCGCGCGAGCACGGTGCGGCTGATGCGGTTGAGCCCCGCGATGTCGACGACCGCGTTCAACATCAGGAGATCGCTCGAGCCGACGTAGTGCGCGACCTG
>SCVU01000503.1 GCA_004296785.1 Planctomycetota bacterium | reverse complement strand
GGTGCCGACCACCGCATGGAACAAGTCGTGATCGCCGGGTGCTGGCGTGCTGTAGAAGCGCTGCCACGCCACGAGGTGGGCGTTCAGCCGGTACTTGCTCACCGTTGGCTTGGAGTCGTTCGGGTCCGCCGACAGCTGGTACTTGCCGTTCAGGCTGGGTGCGCCGCTCGCCGGAACGTCTACCCGCGCGTAGTGGATGCCGGGGTTGGCTCCGAGCTGGGTCCAGAACACGAACACCGAAGCGGCGGCGCCGACCGCCGAACCGCCGGCATCGGGGTCGATGGTCGAGCCCGCGGCCACCGTGTTGAGAGTCACCGGCAACGACTGCAAGCCGGTGCTGGCCGAGACGGACTTCGCGACGAGATCGAACGGCCCGTTGACGTTCGAGCTCTGCTGCCAGGCGACCAGGAAGCTGCCGGAGGGACTGCAGATGGCGACCGTCGGATTGAGCGCGAGGTTGAAGATCGAGGTCTCGAGCAGGATCTGCGCGCCGACGAGGTTGCCTTCCACGCTGACGCGCTGCGCGTAGACGTCGAAGTCGGTGGCCGACCACACGCGCTCGAAAGTCACGAGGTAGGTTGGCGTCGCGAGGTGGAACGCCACGTCCGGATCGGCGAAGAAGGTGTTGAACTGGTTGGCGACCGAGAACGTCCCGCCGATCACCGGATCGATCGTCAGCGGGAACGCCGCGGTCGCGACGAACGCGGCCGGCAGCCGCAGCTCGATCGCATCGCCGAGCCACGTGACGCTGCCCGGCATGCGCCGCCCGTTCGCGTCGATGCCGGTGACGCCGCCGTACTCGAGGCCGCGATCGCCGTCGAGACCCGCTGCGCGGAAGAACAGGCCGGCGCCCTTCGCCTCCGGCACGAGCTCGGTGCTCGCGCGCCCGCGCACGACGAGGTCACCAGCGCCTTGCGGCCGCTCGTCGAGCACGAAGCTCTGCTCGAGACCATCGACGCGCGCGTCGTAGCGCTCGACGATGCCCCCGCCGTGCACGTAGCGCGCGCTCTGGCCGTCCTGCACCGGCTCGACCGCGCCGCTCGCCGTGAGGACGCGCGTCGCGCCGAGGTCGATCGACTCGAGCGCGAAGACGAGCGGCAGACTGCGCGGCGCGTCCTGGCCGAGCGGCGGCGTGATCTCGACGCTGCCGGATCGGAAGTGCGCCTTGTAGCCGGGCCCCGCGGCCCACAGCTCGCCGTCGACGCGGTCGAGACCGGCGCCCCGCATCCAGACCGGGTTCTGCGCGCGCGCTAGATCGTCCGCGCTGAGCGAAGGGGCGGCGCCCGGCGCCTGCGCCAGCGCGATGCCCGAGAGGCCGAGGCAGCCGAGGACGAACGCGAACCGAGCACAGCGGGAGGACGCGGCAGTCATGTCGAGCTCCGGGGAACGGGGTAGGTCGCCCCCCAGGCTCGAACTGCCGGACGCTTCTCCGGCGCAATCTCAGAAAAACGCGCGCGGGACGATCAGCGGCCGAGCTGCCGGTCGAGCTGCGTGACCCACGCCGCGCTCTCGAGGCTCGCGTCGAGCAGCGCCGCGTCGGACGGCCGCGTCTTCGGCAGCGCCTCCCAATTCCCCTGCTCGAACGCCAGCGCGATCTCGAGCACGGTGCCGAGGTCGCCGCGGTGCTCGAGGATCGCCGCGCGCACGTCCTCCGAGAGCGGCAGCGACTTCAGCGCTTCCTGGATCGGCTGGTCGAGGATCGCGTCGAGCGCCGAGAAGAGCCCGACGAGGAATGCGCGCGGTGCGCTCGCCGAACGCGCGAACGACGAGAGCCGCTGGCACATCCGCGCGCGCTGCATCGCCATCAGCATCAGCGGGCGCGGCTTGTCGTCGCAGCGCGACAACAAGAGCAGGCTCGCGATGTCGCGCACCGTCGGCGGCCCGAGATAGACGAGGATCTCGCGCAACGTGCTGACCTCGCGCGCGAGCCCGAAGGCGGCCGAGTTCAGCACGCGCACGAGCTTCAGCGTCAGCGCCGCGTCGCGCGCGATGATCTGCTCGAGATCGTCGAGATCCGCGTCCGGCTTGTGCAGCTCGGCCAGCAGGTGCACGAGGTTCGCGCGGTCGGCCGAGGGCGCGCGCGTGCTCGACAGGTCGGGCCGCGCGAAGAAGTAGCCCTGGAACAGGTCGAAGCCGAGTTCGCGGCACGCGTGGAACGTCGCGCGGTCCTCGATCTTCTCGGCGAGCCGGCGCGCGCGGAACGGCAGCAGGCTCTGCGCGACGCGCGCGATCTCGCGGCGGTCCATCGCCAGGCAGTCGACCTTGACGATGTCGGCGAGCTCGAGCAGCGGTTCGTAGCCGGGCCGCGGACCGACGTAGTCGTCGATCGCGATCTGGAAGCCGAGGCCCTTGAGGCGTGCGACTCCGGCCAGCGCGCGCGCGTCCGGCTCGATCGTCTCGAGCACCTCGACCACGACGCGGCCGGGCGCGACCGGCATCGGCAGCTCGCCGGTCAGGTACTCGCTCGTCACGTTGACGAACGCGGGCAGGTCGCCGACGAGCCGCTCCAGCCCGAACTCGGCGAGCATGCCGATCAGCACGCCCGCGGTGGCGGAGGCGTCGCCGGGCGTGTGCGCATCGAGCGCGTCGGTCGAACGCGCGAGCAGTTCGTAGGCGGCGAGCCGCTGATCGCGGTCGAGGATCGGCTGACGCGCGACGAGGATGCTTGGCGAGCTGTTGGAATTCGAATCCACGCGAGACTCCAGGCGGCAGTCGAACGCCAGCTGGTCCTCCCAGACCGCGCTCATGATTAGCGGTTCCGAGCGGCGATGTCCAACGGCGCGTGTCGCATCTCGACGCGCCCGAACGAAGCGCGCCGCCGCGACGCGCGCTCCGCAGAGTCGAGCGACGTCGCGCGCCGACGCGCGCCGGGGCTACTCGTGCCGCAGCGCTTCGACCGGATCCATGCTCGCGGCGCGCCAGGCCGGGTAGATCCCGAAGATGACGCCGACGCCGGCGGAGATCAGGAACGCGAGCACCGGCGCGGCCGGCGTGACGATCGTCGTCATCTTCGCGAAGTGCTCGATCAACAGCGGCAGCAGGAATCCGGCCGCCACGCCGAGCAGCCCGCCGCCCACCGACAGCACGACGGTCTCGATCAGGAACTGCGAGACGATGTGGCGCTTGCGCGCGCCGAGCGCGCGGCGGATGCCGATCTCGCGCGTGCGCTCGGTGACCGTCGCGAGCATCACGTTCATGATGCCGATGCCGCCGACGAGCAGGCTGATGCCGGCGATCAGGCCGAGCACCAGGTTGAACATGCGCTTCGTCTCCTCGGCGCGCGCGAGCAGCTCGAGCGGCACGACGACCTCGTAGTCGCGCTGCTTGTGGTTGCGGCTCAGCATCTCGCGCGTCGCGTTCGCGACCAGCGGCACGTTCTCGGGCTGGTCGATCGCGAGGATCAGCTCGTGCAGCTCGACCTCCTCGATCTCCTGCGAACCCGCGCGCATCTTGACCTGCACGTTGCCGTACCACTTGCCGCCGGTCTGCAGCGGGATGTAGACCTCGTCGGTCGTCTCCTGGCCGGCCTGCGGCGCGTCGTCCTTGAGCCGCACGCGCGGCGCGAGCGTGCCGACGACGCGGTAGTAGTCGCGGCCGATCTTGATCGTCTCGCCGAGCGCGGAGCGGAACGGGAACAGGTGCCGCGCGACCTCGGTGCCGAGCACGCAGACGTTCGAGACGGTCGACTCGTCGGTGTCGGCGAGGAAGCGCCCTTCGAAGACGAGCCGGCCGGTCACGTCGATGTAGTCGGGCAGCGTCGCGAGCACGCGCGGCGTGATCACGCGCTCGCCGACGCGCACCTCGCCGAAGATCTCGCGCACCGGCACGACGCGCCGGATGCCCGGGAACGTCTCGCTGATGCGCGCGCGGTCGGCCTCGGTGATGCCGTAGGTGATCGTGCGCGAGCGCTGGTTGCCGGGGTTCGGATCCTCCGGCGGCTTGATGCTGCGCACGATCACGTTCTGGCTGCCGAGCTGCTTGATCTGCTCCTGCACGTCGTGGCTCAGGCCC
Source organism: Planctomycetota bacterium (assembly GCA_004296785.1). Lineage (GTDB taxonomy): Bacteria > Planctomycetota > UBA1135 > UBA1135 > GW928-bin9. The sequence continues at coordinate 767 of SCVU01000503.1, read as the reverse complement.
TCGCCGATCGCGAGCATCGCGATCACGGCCGCGGTGCCGCACAGCACGCCGAGCGTGGTCAGGAAGCTGCGCAGCTTGTGCAGCATCAGGCTCGACACGCCGAGCCGCACCGCGCGCACCCAGGCCGAAGAGTTCACGCGCCGTTTCCCCCGGCCCGCGCGCGGCCGCGCAGGTGTCGGACTTCCTCGATGCGCCCGTCCTTCAGGCGCAGCAGGTGCTCGGCGCGCTCGCCGACCGCGGCTTCGTGCGTGACGAACACGATCGTGCGACCCTCGGCGTGCAGCTCGTCGAGCAGTTCGAGGATCTCGCGCGCGGTCTGGCTGTCGAGATTGCCGGTCGCCTCGTCGGCGAGGATCAGGTCGGGCTCGTTGACCAGCGCGCGCGCGATCGCGACGCGCTGCTGCTGACCGCCCGAGAGCTCCGACGGCCGGTGCTCGAGGCGCTCGCCGAGGCCGAGCCGCGCGGCGAGCCGGCGCGCGCGCTCCTCGCCGTCCGCGGGCGGTTCGTCCTGGTACAGCAGCGGCACCATGATGTTCTCGAGCACGGTCAGCTGCTGGATCAGGTTGTACGACTGGAAGATGAAGCCGAGCCGGCGGCTGCGCATCTCCGACAGCGAATCGTCGTCGAGCAGGCTCGTGTCCTCGCCGCCGACGCGGTACGTGCCGGCCGACGGCCGGTCGATGCAGCCGAGGACGTTCAGCAGCGTCGACTTGCCGGAGCCCGAGCTGCCCATCACCGACCAGTACTCGCCGGCGCGGAACGTGAAC
>SCVU01000008.1 GCA_004296785.1 Planctomycetota bacterium | reverse complement strand
GCAGCGCGCCGGTGAGGATCTCGTAGAGCATCACGCCGATGCCCATCACGTCGGCCTTGCTGTTCTGCAGGAGCAGCGGGTTGTAGTGCGGCGTCGTCGAGATCACGCCGCGCTCGTCGGCGCGCATCGCCGGGTCGATCATCACGATCGTGCCGGACGACTTCACGAGGATGTTCTCGGGCTTCAAGTCGCCGTGGTACGAGAGGTGGCCGGCCTCGCGCAGCTTCTGCAGCGAGCGCACCATCGCGAGGAACCAGTTCAGGCGGATGCCCTCGAGCGCGCGGATCTTCTCGCGCAGCGTCTTGCCCTTCACGTAGTCCATCACGAGCACCGGGCGGCCCTCGTGCTCGATCACGTCGCGCACCGTGATCAGGTTCGGATTGCGCGTGCGCTGCAGCATGCGCGCCTCGCGCTCGAGCATCCCGTCGATCTCCTTGAGGTCGAGGAAGTCGATGCGCACGCCGTCGGGCCGGAAGAACACGGCTTCCGCCGGCGTCTCGTCCGGGCTGATCCATTCCGGCGAGCGATTCGCCGTGATCTCGAGGAAGCGCGTCACGTAGCGGCCGCCGCCCGCGACGTCGCCGATCTTGAGCGCGACCTTCTCGCCGTGCGCGTCTTCGGCGACGTAGATGTACGAGAAGCCACCGCGTGCGATGAATTCCTGCACGCGATACTTGCCGATGTGCTCCCCGGTCTGAAGCTTGATCATGGAGTGGGGTCGAGGGCGGGGGTGAGGACGACGCGCGCTCCGCAGCGCACGCCGAGGCCATCGTTCGGTCGCCGCAGCGCGCGCATTTGAAGAAAACTCGCGCGAGTTCCCACGACTTCGCGGCGTGCGCGAACGCACTCGACGATGCGTCGAAGATCGGGACGCGAAGCGAGCCGCGCGACGCGCGCGCGTCGTCAGCGCGGACGTCCGAAATCGGCGAGCGAAACTTCTTCCAGCTTCGCGTCCGCGCTCGCACCGAGGATCGCGCGTGCCCCGTCGGCGAGCGTCGAGCTCGTCAGGTGCTCGGGCTCGGCCTGGAACGGGCGGTAGCGCCACGCGCGCCCCTGCGCGTCGATCAATCCGAGCTCCTGGCGCAGCTCGTTCTGCACCGCGAAGAACTCGCGCGGATCGCGCGCGTCCTCGCGGTAGGAGATCACCCAGCCGCGCACCGCGCCCGCTTCGACGACGCGCCACGCACGCACCGCGGAGGAGTGCACGGGCGCTGCGTCCGCGGGATCGACCGGCGCGCGCTCACGCGTCGTGCGGCAGCTCGTCTGCAGCAACAGCGGTGCGATGGCGACCAGCAAAAGTGCGGCGGCGGGCTTCATGCGGCGGCTCGGGCCGCGCCATCGTGGCGCGCGCGGCGTCCGAATCCAATCGCGAGCAGCGCGCAGGCCGCGAACGCGAGTGCGCTCACCCAGATGCCCACGCGAACCGAGTGCGGCGCGTAGTGGAACACGAGCGCGTGCTCGCCCGGCGGGCACACGACGCCGCGCAGCGCGCCGAACGCGCGGTGGATCGCGACCGGCGCGCCGTCGAGCGTCGCCGTCCAGCCGGGCGCGTACGTGTCCGACAGCACGACGCAGCAGCGCTGGTCGGCGCGCACGCGCAGCTCGACGCGCTGCGCGGAGTGCTCGACGAGCTCGCACGGCACGCGCAGCGGCTCGACCTCGCCGTCGAGCTCGCGCGCGTGCGCCGGATCGAGCTCGAGCTCGACGCGCAGCGGATCGGGGATGCGCGCGCGATCGAGTTCGAGCCAGCCCGCGCTCGTGCGGCGCGGCGGATCGACGAAGCGGAAACTCGTCGTCGCGTACGCGCGCGGCAGCGCGAGCGGGTTCTCGTAGACCTTCAGCGGTCCGTCGACGCGCAGCTCGAACGGCGCGGGCAGCGCGTCGGCGG
>SCVU01000060.1 GCA_004296785.1 Planctomycetota bacterium | reverse complement strand
GGACGAGTTCCTCGGCGCTGCGCCGAAGCGCGCATTCGACGCGTCGCGCTTCTTCGAGTGGCGGCAGTACTGGGACTACTCGACCGGATTGTCGGGCGACGTGTTCAGCCACACGCTGTCGGCCGCGCAGTACCTGCTCGACCTGCCGCTGCCGGAGACGGCGACTGCGTCGGGCGGCATCTACCACTGGCGCGACCAGCGCGAGACGCCCGATCAGTTCACGGCGAGCGTCGAGTTCCCGTCGCGCCGCGTCCAGGTCAACTTCCTCTCGACGCTGTCGAACTCGTTCTTCCGCCGCTCGGCGCTCGCGGTGTGCGGCACGAAGGCGACGCTCGAACTGTCGTGGAAGCTCTCGGTCTACGCCGAGCAGGGCAGCGAGCTGTTCGAGCGGCTCGACAAGGAAAAGCGCCGGCCGTACGAGCGGCCGTACATCGACATCACCGACAACGCGGCCAGGTTGATCGTGCAGGGCGCGCCGTCGTCGCGCTGGCTCGAGGGCCGCGGCGCGACCGCGACGACGGCGGCGGACGGCAGCGTGCACGACACGACGCGGCTGCACCACGAGGAATGGGTGCGCTGCATGCGCGCGAGGACTCAACCGTCCGCGAGCTACGCGAGCAGCCTGTGCTCGACGATCGGCGCGCATCTCGCGACGCAGTCGTACCGGCAGGGCCGGCGCATGCGCTGGGACGCCGAGAAGAAGCAGATCCTCTAGCGCGCGATCCAGGCGCGCCATTCGCGCCCGAGTCTTTCGAACGCCGGCGGCACCGCGCGCGCGCCGCTCGCCACGAGTGCGGTGCTCCACGCATCGGCGAGCGCGGCGTCGGGGCCGAGCACGAGCACGGTCGACGGAGCCGCGAGCAGGCCGGTTGCCGGATCGACGATCACGCTCGCCTCGAGCACGTGCGCGTCGGCAAGTGAGTGCTGCTGCGAGACGGAGACCGCGCAGTCGACCAGGCCCAGGATCTCCGGCGCGCCGACTGCGGGCGGCGCCGCGTACGGCCAGCCGCGGCCGTCGGGTCCGCGACCGAGCGCGTACACGCTGCTCGCGCCGGCGTCGACGAGCGCGTTGTCGACGCCGAGCTCGCGCAGCCGATCGACCGCGCGCCGCACCGCGAGCCCCTTGGCGAGACCGCCGCAGTCGAGCTCGAGCGCGCGCGCGCGCCAGACGCGGCACGGCTCGCGCTGCACGCGGAGCTCGTCCGCGAGCGCGACATCGAGCCCCCCCATGATCGCAGACGGCCCATCGAAGCTCGGAGCTCCGTAGTACCCGTAGCCGCGCAGCGAGGCCGCGACGCGCACGTCGAACGCCCCGCCCGTCGCCGCGTGCGCGTCGAGCGCGAGCTCGAGCGCGTCGACGAGGTCGCACGACGCGTCGAGCCAGCCGATGCGCGGGTCGCGGTTCAACTGCGCGAGCTCGCTCGACTCGTCCCAGCGGTCGAGCACGCGCGCGACGTCCTCGGCCGCGTCGAGCGCCCGGTTCGCGCGTCCGAGCAGCCGCAACGCGTCCGCGTCGGCGAGCAGGACGTGGAACTCGGTACCAAAGATCTCGCGGCGGACTTCGAGCCAGCCCGGCTCGCGCGGCTCGGCGCTGCGGCAGGCGCAGCCGAGCACCAGCGCGAGCAATGCCGCCTTCCGATCGACGCTCGCCGCTCGCGACTGCATGATGGCGCAGTCTAGCTGGCACTCCGCATGTCCTCCGCTGCACCTGGTCGCTCGCTCGCACTCGGCGCGGCGCTGCTCGTCGCCGTGCTCGGCGCACTCGGCTGGTGGTGGCTGCGCGCGTCGCCCGCGCCCGCGCAAGCGAGCGGTCCGCAGACCGAAGCGCCGCGAGCGCGCGCCGACGATGCGGAGCTCGAGCAGCCGGCGCCGCCGGTCGAGCGCGCGGAGGTCGCGCCCGCGGCCGCGCCGGAACCCGCGCCGATCGCCGCGGCGCCCGCACCGGCGGTGGCGGATGCGCCGCTCGTCCACCGCGTGCACGGTCGCGTGTACTCCGTCGACGGAGCTCCGCTCGCCGGCGTGGCCATCGGCGCCGACACGCGGCCGCAGCAGGTGCTCGCGACGAGCGCTGCCGACGGTTGGTTCGAGGTGCAGCTGCCCGACAGGAACGCGCGGCTGTGCGACGCCGCGGCGGAATGGGCGACGTACTGCACGGGCGCGTTCTTCACCAGCAACCCCGACCGCGAGCTGCTCGTGATCGTCGCGCCGTCGCTCGAGCTCGCTGGGTACGTCGTCGACGACGCGGGTGCGCCGATCGCGGGCGCGAACGTCGCGTGCGAGATCGGGATGGGCACGCTGACCGGGTTCCCGCTGCCGATCCACACGACGGAGCCGGTCGGCTTCCACTCCACGTCGGCGGCGAACGGCGCGTTCGAACTGCACGACGTGCCCGCGGCGCCGGGTCTGGCGATCGCAACGCGCGCGCCGGGGTTCGAGCAGAGCGTCACGGCGCTCCCCCAGCGCTCGGACACGGCGCTGCGCATCGTGCTCGAGCGCGAGCACGCGTCGGAGCAAGTCGTGCGCGGCATCGTCGTGCACGCCGACGGCCGCCCGGCCGCGGGCGCGCGCGTGACGTTCGCGAACGCCGAAGCGAGCGCGGACGATCTCGGACAGTTCGAACTCTCGGTCGAGAACGCGACCGTCGATCGCGAAGTGCCGCTCGTGGCGGCGCTCGCCGGCTACCAGGCCGCGCTGCGGCCCAACTTCTACGCCGAGCTCGAGCAGTCGCGCTTCCAGCCCGCGCCGCTGCGCCTCGTGCTCGGCCCGCCCGCGCTGTGGATCCGCGGCAGCGCGCTCGACGCGGAAGGCCATCCGCTCGTCGGCTGGAAGGTGGCGCTGATCGACGCCACGCTGATCACGCGCGGCGCGATCCCGATCCGCAGCGCCGAGCGGCTGTGCGACGAGTCGGCGCGCGGCGTGACGACGGATTCCGCGGGCCGGTTCGCGATCGGCGGACTCGCGGCGCGCGCGTACAGGCTCAAGGCGTACGAGCCGAAGTCGGTGCTCAATCTCGCGAGCGACCCGATCGAGGCCGGCAGCGTCGACGTCGTGCTGCAACTCGCCGCGGACGCACTCGTCCCGCGCGTGAGCGGGCTCGTGGTCGCGCGCGACGGCACGCCGATCCGCAACGCGACGGTCGCCATCACCTACGTGACCGAGAGCGCCGGCTTCGCTTCGACTTCGGCGAACGGCGGCAGCACGCGCACCGCGAGCGACGGCAGCTTCGAGCTCCAACGCGTGCCGCGCCGCGGCATCGCGCTCACGGTCGGCAGCGACGAGACGATTCCGCTGTCGCGGAACGTCGACGAGCTCGACCTCGACGAGCAGGTCGTGCTGACGCCGGCGCGGCGCTTCCACCTGCGCGTCGAGGGCGGCCCGCGCGAGAACGGCATCGGGATCGGCGTGCTCGACGCGCGCGAGCAGGAGCTCACGCTGATGATCTTCCAGAGCAACGGCTGGATGTCGACGAGCCGCAACTACCTGAGCGACGGCGCGAGCCCGACGATGGCCGTCAGCGAGGACGCAGCGTGGATCCAGTTCTACGATCGCACCGGCGAGGGCCAGGGCTTGCGCGCACTGACCCTGCGCCCCGGCGACGTCACCGTGGTCCGGTACTGACATGAGCCGCGAGAAACCGACGCCCCGCGAACCCAAGCCGCTGCGCTCGTTCTTCGAGCGCCCGGTGCACGTCCCGCCGCTGCCGACTCCGCCGAAGGCGCCGCCGCCCGCCGCGGCGCCCGACGAGGAGCCAGCCGCCGAGCCCGTCGCGGCGCCGATCGAGCTCGCGCCCGTTCCGCCCGCGCCGATCCGCGCGCCGGAGGCCCCGCCCGAGCCGCCGCTCGAGCCCGCGCGCGCCGATGCGCACGTCTCGATCGCCGCGTGGGAGAACGAGCTGCCCGAATCGCTCGTGATCTGCTGCTCCGACGGCCGCTACCACGCGCACTTCGAGGAGTACGTGCGCGCGCACCTGTCGGAGCGCCCCGACATGATCGCGCTGCCCGGCGGACCGGCCGGGCTCGACGGCTGGGGCTCGACCTTCGACCACGAGCGCGTGCTCGAGCTCTCGCTGCGCCTGATGATCGAGTCGCACCGGCTGCGCGCGATCTGGCTGATCGCGCACGCCGACTGCGCGTTCTACGCGCACAAGCATCCGGGCAGCTCGCCGGCGGTGCGGCTGGAGCGCCAGTACGCCGACTTGCGCACCGCGAAGCGGCGGCTGCTCGAACGCTGGCCGGCGCTCACCGTGCACTGCGTGTACGCCGAGCCGCGCGGCGGGCGCGTGGTGTTCAACCCGGCGAGCTGACTCAGCCGTTCGACTTGTGCGCCGCGTCGCTGCGCACGCGCACGTCGCCGACGCCGGTGTCGAAGTCGCTCTTCTGATACGTGCAGTCGACGACGTCGACGTCGCCGACGCCGGTGTCCGCGTCGATCTCGACGAGCGTGCAGTTCGACAAGCGCAGATCGCCCGCACCCGAGTCGAGCTCGGCCTTGCGCGCCTCGACTGCCGCGATGCGGATGTCGCCGGCGCCCGAGGAGAGCTTGAGGTCCGCGCACTTCACGCGCGCGAGCTCGACGTCGCCCGCGCCCGATTCGATCGACAGATCGCCCTGCACGCTGCCGTCGCTGAACAGGACGCCGCCGGCGCCCGAATCGACGCGCAGGCCCGCCTGGACCTGCAGGCCGTTCAGCGAGACGTCGCCGGCGCCGGTGTCGATCGACGCCTTGGCCAGCGGACCGTTGGTGCGGACGAGCACGTCGCCCAGCGCGGCCGGCTCGCCGCTCTTCGTGGTCACGACGAGCGCGCCGCGCTCGTAGCGCACGCTCGCGTCGCCCTTGGTCTTCTCGTGCACGACGACCTCGATGCTCGGCGCGCCGGTCGTCGACTCGAAGCGCACCTGTCCGGCCGGGATGTCGATCGCGATGCCGTCGGCGCCGAGCGAGGGCGCGGCCAGCACCTCGGTGTGCTGCTCGGTCAGGCGCACGCCGTTCACGTTCCAGCTCGAGCCGCCGGCGCAGCCGACGTGGAGCGAGCAGCCGGCGCTGATCGCGGCGAGCAGGGACAGACCGAGGACGGACGACGAGGGACGGTTGGTCATGGCGGGGTCCGGAGGGTGCGGGGCGAACGGGGTGCGCGCCTTGCGCAGATGGTACGGCGCGATTTCGAGGAAGCCGGCGGTCAGAACCGCAGCACTAGAGCCGCAGCAGACGGAACGCCAGCGCCTGCAACATCCGCTGCCACGCGCTGCGGCCGGCAAGGTCGGCGAGCTTGACCTCGCGCGCCTGCTCGAGGTCGTGCTCGAACTGCTGCTCGAGCTCGCGCGCGAACTTCAGGTCGAGCACGCCGACGTTGACCTCGAGATTGCGCCCCCACGACAGGTAGTCGAAGTTGAACGAGCCGACCATCCCGTAGACGCCGTCGACGGTGACGCTCTTCGCGTGCAGCAGCCGCTCCTTGGTGCCGTACTCGAAGATGCGCACGCCGCGCGCGAGCAGCCACGCGTACACGTGCTGGCTCGCCAGCGACACGAGCGGCACGTCCGACGGGCCGGCGGTCAGCACGCGCACGTCGACGCCGCGCCGCGCGGCCTTGCCCATCGCCTGGCGCAGCCGCGGCGGCGGCACGAAGTACGGCGAGGTCGCCCAGCAGCGCAGCGATGCGCGCTGCAGCGTCGTGCGCAGCATGCGCTGGATCGCGCGGCGCTTGCGGAACTGGTTCGACTCGAGCACCTGCACGAGCGAGCCCGCCGACGGCACGCATGCGGGCGGGTCCTCGGCGCGCGCGCTGGCCGGCGCCTCCTCGCCGATCTCGGCGAGCGTCGCCGCGAACAGCCGCGCGAGCTCGCGCACCGCCGCGCCCTCGACGCGCACGTGGCTGTCGCGGAAGCGCGAGTTGCCGAGCTTCGGGCCCGCGTAGTCCTCGCCGACGTTGAGCCCGCCGCAGAACGCGACGTCGGAGTCGACGATCAACAGCTTGCGGTGGTTGCGCCGCAGGATCGGCCCGCGCCGGCGCCACGGCAGGATCGGGTTGTACGCGAGCGCGCGCACGCCGATCGCGCGCAGCGGCGCGAGCAGCGCGTCGTTGACGCGCAGCGAACCGAAGTCGTCGTACAGGAACACGACCTCGCAGCCGCGGCCGGCCGCGTTGGCGAGCTCGGCCAGCGTGCGCGTGCCGACGCCGTCGGGCTCGAGGATGTACGTCTCGAGCCACACGCGCCGCTTGGCGCCGCGCATCGCGCGCCACATCCGGTCCCAGATCTCGTCGCCCGACTCGTACAGCTGCACGCGATTGCCGGTCGCGCACCCGCCCAGCGGCCGCAATTGGCGCATCGTCGCGACCCAGCGCCGCCGCAGCGGCTCGAGCAGGCGCGCCGGCGACGACGCCGTGCCCTCGCGCCCGAGCATCTCGCGCACCGCCGCCTCGAAGTCGCGCGCGTCGAGCGCGCTGGCTGCGGAGACGGGCGGCTGCATGGGTGATGCGCGCCGGAACCCGCTCGAAACTTGTCGCGCGCGCAGTCCGGCAGGACAATGCCGAGAATGCGCGTTCTGGATCTGTCGGTCAACGGCGACCGCCTCGCCGTGGCGGCGCCCGACCACTGGAGCCTGCTCGAAGTGCTGCGCTACGAGCTCGGCCTGACCGGCTCGAAGCAGGGCTGCGACAAGGGCGATTGCGGCGCGTGCACGGTGCTCGTCGACGGACAGCCGGTGCTCGCATGCCTGACGCTGGCGAGCCTCGTCGAGGGCCGCGCGATCACGACGATCGAAGGGCTGATGCCGGCGCACGTGAAGGCCGGCGGCAGCGGCGCGGATCCGGTGCAGGACGCGTTCGATCGCTGCGGCGCGCTGCAGTGCGGCTTCTGCCAGCCGGGGATGATGCTGTCGGCGCGCGCGCTGCTGAACAAGAAGCCGAACGCGACGCGCGAGGAGATCCGCGCGGCGCTCGCGGGCAATCTGTGCCGCTGCACCGGCTACACGCAGATCTTCCAGGCGGTCGAGCTCGCGATCGCCGAGTCGTGCGGCGCGGCCGGCGCGCCGCGCGACTTCGAGCAGTGGCGCCACGGCTACGCCGGTCTGCGTGGACCGGGCGCGTGCTCGAACGCGCCGGGCGCGCCGAATTCCGAGGGGCAGCGTTGAGCGCGCGCGATCTGCACGGCCCCGGTGCGCCGTGGGGCGAGCACGCGCCGGGCGATCGCGCCAACGACGCGTTCCGCGTGATCGGGCGGCCGATGCGCAAGGTCGACGGGCTCGCGAAGGCGACCGGCGCGGCGCTGTACACCGACGATCTCGTGCTGCCGGGCATGCTGCACGCGAAGACGCTGCGCAGCCCGCACGCACACGCGCTCGTGAAGTCGGTCGACGCGTCGGCCGCGCTCGCGCTGCCCGGCGTGCACGCGGTGATCACCGGCGCCGACATGCCGATCAAGTACGGCGTGATCCCGTGGACGCCGGACGAGAACGCGCTCGCGGTCGACAAGGTGCGCTTCATCGGCGATCCGGTCGCGGCCGTCGCGGCGATCGACGAGGACACGGCGAATCGAGCGCTGAAGAAGATCCGCGTCGAGTACGAGCTCTTGCACGCGTACATGGACCCGCGCGAGAGCCTCGTGCGCGCCGATCCGCCGATCCACGCGGGCAAGAGCGGCGAGAACGGCAACATCTCGAAGCACGTGCACCTCGCGTTCGGCGACGTCGACGCGGCGGCGGCGAGCGCCGACCTCGTGCTGAGCGGCGACTACACGTTCCACGGCACGACGCACGCGCCGATCGAGCCGCACTGCGCGCTCGCGACGTTCTCGCCCGACGGCCTGCTGACGCTGTGGTCGGCGACGCAGATCACGCACTACGTGCACCGCGCGCTCGCGCGCGTGCTCGAGCTCGATCCGGCGAAGATCCGCGTCGTGCAGCCGTGCCTCGGCGGCGCGTTCGGCGGCAAGTCGGACCCGTTCAGCCTCGAGTTCTGCGTCGCGAAGCTCGCGCAGAAGACCGGACGGCCGGTGAAGATGCTGTGGACGCGCGAGGAGGTCTTCTACGCGCACCGCGGCCGCCACCCGATGCAGCTCGCGTACCGGACGAGCGCGACGAAGGACGGCCGCATCACCGGCGTCGACGCGAAGATCCTGATCGACGGCGGCTCGTACAGCTCGTTCGGCCTCGTCACGACCTACTACGCGGGCCAGCTCCTGACCGGCCCGTACGACTTCCCGAGCTACCGCTTCGACTCGACGCGCGTGTTCACGAACAAGCCGCCGTGCGGACCGAAGCGCGGGCACGGCTCGGTGCAGCCGCGCTTCGCGTTCGAAGTGCAGCTCGACGAGGTCGCGGAGAAGCTCGCGCTCGATCCGATCGAGATCCGCCGCAAGAACTTTCAAGGCGAGCAGACGCGCACCGTCAACGGCCAGCGCATCACGTCGAACGGCTTCCTGCAGTGCCTCGAGCTCGTCGAGCGCGCCAGCGGGTGGAAGGACCGCCGCGGCAAGCTCGCGTTCGGCCGCGGCCTCGGCGTCGCGGGCTCGATGTACATCTCGGGCACGAACTACCCGGTCTATCCGAACGACATGCCGCAGGCCGGCGTGCAGCTCAAGGTCGATCGCTCGGGCGCGATCACCGTGTTCACCGGCGGCAACGACATCGGCCAGGGCTCGAACTCGGTCGTCGCGTACCTCGTCGCCGAAGAGCTCGGCGTGCCGGTCGAGCACGTGCGCGTCG
>SCVU01000502.1 GCA_004296785.1 Planctomycetota bacterium | reverse complement strand
ACGACTTCGCAGTCGGCGGCGCTGGCGAGTCCGCGCGCCTCGGACAACGCGCCGTCGTGCTCCTCCGTCTGGTTCGGCAGCAGCACGCCGCACACGAGCACGCGCTCGCGCTCGCGCCGCGTCGGATGGATGCCGCGCGTCATCGCGGAGAAATGCCGTAGGTCATGCCGATCGAGCGCTGCGCGTCATGGGCGGGGCGAGCGCGCGACGAATCGAGCGCGCGCGGGAACCGATGGTAGCAGCGCGGCGCGCGGATGGATCGGCGGCGCATCAGGCGATCGGCGTCAACGCGCGCACCGGCGTGCGGGAGATCTCGGTGCCGACGATCGACGCGCCGTCGATGCGCGCGACCTGCTGCACGTGGGCGCGCCAGCGCGCGTCGCGCTCCGGGTGGTCGGTGCGCTGGTGCACGCCGCGCGACTCCTCGCGCGTGATCGCCCCCTGCGTCGCCAGGCGCGCGACGCACAGCATGTTGAGCAGCTCGCAGGTCTCGGCCGAGACCGGGCCGAGCTCCTCGACCGCGCGCGACCACAGCTCGATCTTCTGCAGCGCGTCGGCCAGCGACTGCGCCTCGCGCATGACGCCCATCTGGCGCCACATCAGCGACTTCAGCGAGTACGTGACGTCGGCGAGGTTGACGTGGAAGCCGGCGGCCTCGCGCGGCTGGCGGCCGCGCGCCAGGCTCGGGAAGCCGTTCTCGGAAGCGGGCGACAGCTCGCGCGCGAGCCGCTCGCCGAGCGCGCGCCCGAGCACGAGTCCCTCGAGCAGCGAGTTCGAGCCCATGCGGTTCGCGCCGTGCAGGCCGCTGCTCGCGCACTCGCCGACCGCGGACAACCCGGCGATGGTCGTGCGCGCGTCGCGATCGACGGTCAGACCGCCGACCATGTAGTGCGCGCCCGGGCGCACCGGGATCGGATCGCGCGCGATGTCGATGCCGAAGAAGCGGCAGATCGTGCTGATGCCGGGGAACAGCGCGTGCGGATCGGTCGCGAGCTCGCGCAGATCGAGGTACACGCTCGTGTCGCCGGTCGCGACCATCCGGTCGAAGACCGCGCGGCTGACGACGTCGCGCGGCGCGAGCTCGGCGTCGCGGTGGTAGTCGGGCATGAAGCGCCGGCCGTGGCGATCGCGCAGCACGCCGCCCGCGCCGCGCACGACTTCGCTGATCAGCACGCGCGCGGCGCCGGCGATGTACAGGCAGGTCGGGTGGAACTGGAAGAACTCGAGGTCGCGCACCGCCGCGCCGGCGCGGAAGCCGAGCGCGACGCCGTCGCCCGTCGCGATCACCGGGTTCGTCGTCTCGCGATACAGCTGCCCCGCGCCGCCGGTCGCGAGCACGACCTCGCGCGCGAGGAACCCGACCGGCCGATCGCCTTCGCCGAGCACGACCACGCCGCACGCGCGTCCCGCTTCGGTCAGCAGGATGTCGGCGACGAAGCTGCGCGTGAACAACCGGATGCCGTCCTGCCGGCGCACGGCCTCGGACAGCGAGCGCTGGATCTCCGCGCCCGTCGAATCGCCGCCCGCGTGCAGGATGCGCGCGTGCGCGTGGCCGCCTTCGCGCGAGAGCGCGAGCTGGCCGCTGCGCTCGCGGTCGAAGCGCGCGCCGAGCTCGAGCAGGAAATCGACACCGCGCGGACCGCCGCCGACCACCGTCTCGACGACGTCCTCCTCGCACAGCTCGCACCCGACCTCGAGCGTGTCGCGGACGTGCGATGCGAACGAATCGCCCGGGCCGAGGACCGTCGCGAGGCCGCCCTTCGCGTGCCACGTGTTGCTGACGTCGAGGTCGCTCTTCGCCAGCAACGCGACGCGGGCGCCGCGGCGGGCCGCTTCGATCGCAGTCGCGCCGCCGGCGATGCCCGCCCCCACGACGACGACGTCGAAGTGGTAGAGCGGAACGGTGCGCGGATCGAACCCCGCCAACCAGCGCTGCATGGGGTGCGCGTGATCCAAGGCGAATCGGAGATTCTAGCAGTTGGGGGCACGCGGACCGCTGTGAGCAGTACAGGGAGCAGTACAGGGGCGGCGCGGTGATCGATCGCGGGCTGCGTGCGAGGACGATCGGGCGCGCGGCGTCGATCGCACCGAGGGAAGCGGCCGTCGCGACCCGGAGTGCTCATGCGGCGCCGCTCCGCCGGCGTGCGCCGTCGAGACGGCGACGAGCTCGCCAAGCGCCCGTGCGCCGGCGACGAGCTCGCCAGGCGCCCGTGCGCCGGCGGCGCCGCCGCCGAGGCACCGGCCCACGCGCCAACGCGCACAACCGGACACCGGCGCGCTCGCCAACGCGCACGCCAGCGCACCGGGGAACTCGCGGACTCGCGCACCGCCGCACCGCCGCGCCGGCCCACGTGCCATCGCGCACCAGCCGATGCGCCAGGCGGCCAACCAGCAGAAAACCCGCTGCCCACCAGCCGCACGCGCTACCGCGCGGTTGCGGAGCGCGAACCCCGCGCCCGGCCGCTACGTGCGCTCCGAACCACCGCCGGAGAGCCCCGCGCCGGCGCACATGCACCGGAACGCGCCCGGCCCCGGGACCGCAACCACGCCAACGATCGCTGCAACTCATTGCCGGCCAAGCAGTCGCAAACTCCTAACGTTTCCCTAATTCCCCTCTTGTTAGCCTTGACCGGCGGCGGTAGTTTAGGTGTCTGTTCGGAGCCAGGGGCTGTTCCCTCCTCCCCCATGGCCCCTGGCTTCCGAGCATCTGACACGACATCCCCGGCTGCGCCAACGACATCAACCGGCGCCCACCCCACCCAAACCCGAACCGAGGCCTCGCATGCTCTCC
>SCVU01000501.1 GCA_004296785.1 Planctomycetota bacterium | reverse complement strand
GCTACCGCGCGCGGCCGTACTTCCTGCACGCGGAGGCCGGCGATCCGCCCGCGCGCGTGCGCACGACGATCGATCTCGACGTGCAGCGCGTGATGCACACGGCGCTCGAGGCCGCGCTCGACAAGCACGCGCCGGCGCTGGCGATGGCGATCGCGATGGACCTGGAGAGCGGCGACGTGCTCGCGCTCGACGGCGTGTCGCGCTACGGCTTCGCGAACTTCCTGCCGCTGCACCACAACTTCACGCCGGGTTCGACCTTCAAGGTGACGACGATGGCGTGCGCGCTCGAGGCGGGCGCGGTGCGGCCGGACGACATGTTCGAGGTCGGCAACGGCGCCTATCCGCTGCGCGTGGGCTCGAAGACGCGCACGATCCACGAGGCCGACGGCTCGCTCGCGCGCGGTCGCGTCAGCGCCGCGCAGTGCCTCGCGTACTCGTCGAACGCCGGCATGGCGCAGGTCGCGCTGCGCATCGACGACGTGTGGTTCCGCGAGCGGCTCGCGCGCCTCGGCTACGGCACGCACCCGCAGGCCGGGCTCGGGCCCGAGTCGCGCGGGCAGATCCCGCGCCCCGACGCGGGCGGCCACTGGACGAAGTTGTACACGCAAGCCTCGGTCGGCTTCGGCCACAACCTCGAGGTCACGCTGTGGCAGCACGCGACCGCGCTCGCGACGATCCTGCGCGACGGTCGCCGCGTCGCGCCGCAGCTCTTGACCTCCGTCGGCCAGAACGGCCGCGAGGAGCGCGTCGCGCGCGAGCCGTTCGATCCGGCGCGCGACCAGATCTTCTCGGTCGACACGAGCCGCCTGGTGCGCGAGATGATGGTGCTCGGCGCGCGCGAGGGCACCGGTCGCACCGTGTGCGGCGCGCGCGACGACCTGTGGGTCGCGACGAAGACCGGCACCGCGGAGAAGGTGCGCGGCGAGATGTGCGTGCACGCGTACGGCGCGGCGCTCGACCGCGCGGCCAAGAAGGGCCGCGGCGTGACCAAGCAGGAGTACCAGGCGCTGCGCGCGGCGGGGCCGGCGCACGGCGGATCCTGCTACACGTCGTCGATGGCGATGCTCGGCCGGCGCGCCGAGGGCGGGCGCGAGGTGTTCGTGCTCGTCGTCGTCGACGATCCGACCAAGGGCGGTCACTACGGCTCGGGCGTCGCCGGTCCGGCGGCGCTCGCGATCCTCGACGAGGCCGTCGGCACGACGCGGCGCGGCGAGAAGGTCGAGCAACCCGACTTCGGCGTGTTCGCGACTGCCGAACTCGCCGCGCAGAACCCGCACGAGCGGCCGTGGAAGGACGCGCTGCGCTGATGGTCCGCCTGAGCGAGCTGGCGCGACTCCACGGCGGCGACCTGTGCGGCGCGAGCGGCGATCCGGTCGTGCTCGACGTCGAG
>SCVU01000500.1 GCA_004296785.1 Planctomycetota bacterium | reverse complement strand
CGCGGGCGCGATCAGCGCGGGCAGTGCCGCCGCGGGCGCGGGCCTGCCCGCGGCCGACTCGCGCGGGCCCGCGCGCAGCGTCTCGAGCGCGTCGACGAGCGCGCGCTCGCGCAGCGGCTTCAGCAGCGCCGCGCCGGTGCGCACGCCCTGCGAGGTCGACGGCAGCGCGAGGCACGCGGGGCCGGCGGCGCGCAGCTGCACGAGCCGCGCGTCGAGCTCCGGGCCCGCGCACAGCGCGAGCGCCGGCGCGTCGGCCTTCCACGCGAGCAGCGCCGCGTCGATCGACGCGTGCGCGACGACGCGCGCCCGCCGGCGCTCGAGGCACGCGACAAGCCACGCGCGCGACGGTTCGTTGGGCTCGATCACGTCGATGCGCAGATCGGCGAGCGCCGCGTCGGCGGCCGGCTGCGCGGAGTCGCCGTCGAACGCGTCGATCACCGCGTGCAGCGGCACGCGGAACCAGAACGTCGAGCCGGCGCCGAGCTCCGATTCGAGGCCGATCACGCCGCCCATGCGCTCGACGAGGCTGCGGCTGATCGCGAGGCCGAGCCCGCTGCCGCCGTAGCGCCGCGTCGTCGAGTTGTCGGCCTGCGTGAAGACGCCGAAGAGCCGCTCGCGCGCTTCCGCCGCGATGCCGGGCCCCGTGTCGCGCACCCGGACCTCGAGCATGTCGGTTTCCGGGCCGACCGTCACGTCGAGCACGACCTCGCCCTGCTCGGTGAACTTGAGCGCGTTGCCGAGCAGATTGAGCAGCACCTGGCGCAGCCGCGTCGGATCGCCGACGACGCGGCGCGGCAGCGCCGGGTCGAAGCGCGCCAGCAGCTCGAGCCGCTTCTCGCGCGCGCGCGACGCGAGTACCTCGACGGCCGACCAAAGCACCGGCTCGAGCTCGAACTCGACGCGCTCGAGTTCCAGGCGGCCGGCTTCGATCTTCGAGAAGTCGAGCACGTCGTTGACCAGCTCGAGCAGCGTCTCGCCGCACGTGCGCGCGACCTCCGCGTACTCGCGCTGCTCGCGCGGCAGCGGCGACTGCACGAGCAGCAGGTTCATCCCGATCACGCCGTTCAGCGGCGTGCGGATCTCGTGGCTCATGTTGGCGAGGAACTCGCTCTTCGCGCGGCTCGCCTCCTGCGCCTCCAGCCGCGCCTGCTCGGCGCGGCGCGTCGCCTGTTCGGCCGCGCGCACCTGTTCCTCGATCGTGCGCGTGACGGAGCGCGCGACGAACAGGTACAGGAGGATCGCGATCGCGCCCGCGCCGCACAGGTTCCACCACATCGAGAGGAACGCCTGCTCGGCCGCCTCGGCCTTCTCGGTGATCAGCCGCTGCAGGTTCCCGGACACGTCGTCGAGCTGCTTGCGCAGCGCCTGCAGCGCGTGATTCGTGCTCTCGAGCAGCTCCGCGCGCTGGGCGGCGAGCTCCATCCGCCGCGCGGTCTGGCGCACGATCTGCGCAGCCTCGGGCTCGCTCGCCACGGCCTGCACGCAGCGCTCGAGGTCGGCGGTCGTGCGCGCCTCGGCGAGCCGCGCGAGCCCGAGCTCGAGCTCGAGCCGGTGCAGCGTCGCGGTGTCGGCCGTCGAGTGGAACCCGACGCGGCCTTGGTACAACTGCGCGAGGCGCTTGCGCTCGGCCGCCAGCGACAGCTCGTGCAGGTCCCAGTCCTCGCGCCACGCGCGCGAGCGCGCGAGCTCGCTGCGCGCGCGCGCGAGTGCCGCGAGGACTGGGACCTGCACGAGCTGTCGCTGGCGGCCGAGCGCAAGCGCCTCGCGCAGTTGTACCAAGGCCGCG
>SCVU01000059.1 GCA_004296785.1 Planctomycetota bacterium | reverse complement strand
TGGCTCGTCCACCCGCGCGGTTCGATGATCGCGTCGAGCGGCTCGTCGGAAGTCAGCGGCGCCCAGTTCGAGATCTACGACGGCGACTGGACCACGCCGGCCACGTACTACGACGTTCTGTTTGGGCCCGGTGCGAACAACAACCCGAACGACCCGTTGAACATCACGCCGGACTTCAGCCCCGCCGGCCTCGGCGCGTCGCTGCTGCTCCTGGGTGGTTCCTCGGGCCTCCCGAACCCCTGCACGGCGAGCCCGGGCTTCTGCACGTCGATCGGCGGCACGTCGATCTGCGCGCCGTCCGGCTTCGTGGTCGGCTGGATCGTCAGCTTCGGTTTCAGCGCCTGCGACGGCACGGGCATCGTGCTGACGGCCAACAACACGGTCGACAACGTCGTGACGGGCTTCCTGCCGGGTGGCATGACCTGGTCGAGCGGCCCTGCGGGTCCGTGCGGCGCGGGTGACTACACCCTGATGACGCTGGCTTCGACGAACGAGACGCAAGCCGACACGGGCACCGCCGGCGCGAGCCGTTACGGTGGCTTCCAGATCGGTGCGGCGCCGGGCCTCAACGCTGACGGCGTTGCGGACCGCTCGCTCTACCTCCTCGAGTTCTGCGACAGCCAAGTCAACACCGAGTGGGCTGGCGACTCCGGCACCGTCGGTCTGCACGTCGACGCGACGCTGGGCACCACGCTGAAGCAGCTCGTGCGCGACACGGCTGGCCTCGGCGCGACGAACCTCGTCTTCGTGTCGAACTGCGTGCTGCCCCCGTTCCCGGCTCCGGGTATCCCGATCTTCGGTGCGGGCGTCATGCTGAACCTCACGGACCCGACGGTTTCCGCGACCCTGAAGAAGGGCCCGGTCGTGACCGTCCCCGACTTCGCGGGTGGCACGTACCCCTTCACGCAGGACCAGATGACCCCGGCGGCGGCGATTCCGTTGACGACGGCTGTTGCGCTCACCCTGAGCTCGCAAGCCATCACGCTCAACATCCCCTCGCTGACGGCGCGTGGCTCCGTGCTGACGAAGTGCGGCATCAACCAGTAGTCCGACAGGTCTGAGCGAAGCGCTCGCGCATCACGCGCGGGTGCTGAGCCCAGCAGGCAGCGGGGGGGTCCGAAAGGGCCTCCCCGCTGTTCATTTGAGCCGGCCCGTTGCGGGCGCGGGCGCGCCGGCAAACTCGTTCGATCTCCTCACGCCGCCGAGCGGTTCGCGTACGATCCACTGCGATTCGATCAGGTTCAGCGATCCCAGCGGCCGAACTCCACGTCCCACTCCTATGAACGCCAAGCCCGTCCTCCTCGTCGCCGCCGTCGTGCTCGTCGCCGGCGGCCTGACCTTCTTCCTCGCCGGCGGCTCGTCCGGAGCGAAGGAGACCGCGGCGCCGGTCAAGGCCCCCTCGATCGTCGACCCGCAGCCGGTCAAGGCCGCGCTCACGCCGAAGGAGATCGCGCCGGCCCCTGCGCCGCAGGTGATCGCCGCACCGTCCGAGGTCGCGCCGGGCGTGAAGGTCTACCCGAACAAGTTCGGCGACATCACGTTCGACAAGAACACGAAGACGCTCACGCAGAACCGCAAGATGCTGTTCCGCAAGCCCGACGGCACGGTGATGGAGCGCGAGGTGCTCGTCACGGCCACGCCGAAGGTGTCGCCGCTCGATCCGATCAAGCGCCAGCTCAAGGAGACGTCGGGGAAGAAGCCGCGCACGGACGGCAAGCCCGACGACCCGAACGCTCCGGCGAGCGCGACGCCGCCGGCCGACGGCGACGCGCCGAAGAAGCCGTTCGTCAAGTAGCGCGGGGATCCGCGCTGCGACCCGCAACGCACGCGAGCCGCGCCTCCCGATCGGGAAGCGCGGCTCGCGGTGTTTTCTGAGTGCGGCGGCGGAGCGCGTTCAGCGGGTGCGCATCGCGCACGGCCCGCGGGAGCGGCCGAGCGCTCGGCCGCGCCGCAGCGCAGCGCTCAGCGGTTCTTCTGGTACCACTCCGCGTTGATCTTCTTGTACTGCGCCCACTTCTCGGGAAGCTCGTTCTCCTCGAAGATCGCCTCGACCGGGCACTCGGGACCGCACGCGCCGCAGTCGATGCACTCGTCGGGGTTGATGTAGAGCAGCGTCTCCTTCGCGAACTCCGGGTCGTTCTTGGTCGGGTGGATGCAGTCCACCGGGCAGACCTCGACGCAAGCCGTGTCCTTCGTGTTCACACAGGGTTCGGCGATCACATACGTCATGGCGTTCGCTGACGAGCTGGGTCTACGAGACGGGATGGGCCTACGAAAAAGGCCGTTTCCGGCCAGTGCCATCGTAGTTTTCCGCTGCCGCAATGCAAGCGACGCTACGCGCGCCGTCGCTCGAGCACGAGATGCCCGCCGGCCGACACGCGCGCGCGCCACGCGGCGGGCACGAGCGTCGTGCACGAGAACTCGGTGATCACCGCGGGGCCGCGCACGACGCAGCCGGCCGGCAGCTTCTCGCGCGCGAGCACCGGCACCACGCGCCAGCCCGCGCCGCGGCCCGCGCCGATCCAGATCCGATCGCGTCCGACGCGCGCGGCGCGCGGAACCGGCCGCGCGCGTG
>SCVU01000499.1 GCA_004296785.1 Planctomycetota bacterium | reverse complement strand
AGCACCCGCGCGACGGACGCGCGCTGAAGGTGCGCTCGCAGCCGGCGTGGCTCGACCGCGAAGCGCCGCGCGGCGACGGCTGAGCGCGCGGCAGGCGGGCGCGGCGGACCGTCGGAAAGGCCTGTCGGCACAGGGCTTCCGGCCGACCACACAGCCGCGGCCGGCCGCTGCGGCGACCACAGTACTTTTAGAGGACTTGATAGTCCTGTTATGTGGCCCAGCTTCGGCCATGAAGTACTCCCGACTGCTCTGCTGCGTTCCCTTCGTCGCCGCCGCGGCCGCGCGCGCGCAGTCGACGCTCCTCCAACTCCCCGGACCCGCCGCGGGCGTCGGCTTCGGTTACGCGGTCACCGGTCCCGGCGACCTCGACGGCGACGGCGTGCCGGACTTCGTCGCGAGCGCTCCGTACGGCGCGAGCCGCGCGTACGCGCACTCGGGCGTCGACGGCGCGCCGCTGTGGAACGTCGGCGGTTGGCAGGGGATGTTCGCGCTCTCCGCCGCGGGTGACGTCGACCACGACGGCCGCATGGACGTCGTCGTCGGCGCGCTGACGGCGAACACCGCGCTCGTGTGCTCGGGCGTCGACGGCCACGTGCTGCACACCGCGAATGGGCCGGGTGCGTATCAGTACGGCCTCGTCGTCGCGGGCGGCGCCGATCTCGACGGCGACGGGACGAGCGACTTCGCCGTCGGCGGCCCGTACTGGCAGGGCCTCGTCGAGCTGCGCTCGGGCGCGACCGGTGGCGCGCTGCACACGTTCTTCGGGCCCGAGTTCAAGGGCTCGTTCGGTGCCGCCGTCGCGCTCGGCGATCTGAACGCCGACGGATTCAACGACGTGCTCGTCGGCATGCCGTACCGCGTCACCGAGCCCGCCGCGCCGCACAAGGCCGGCCGCGTGCTCGCGTACTCGGGCACCGACCACGCGCTGCTGTTCGATCGCAAGCACTCGAACGCGGTCGACTGGTTCGGCGCGAGCGTCGCGGTCGTCGGCGACGCCGACGGCGACGGCAGCGTCGACTACGTCGCGGGCGCACCGTCGGCCCAGGTCGGCGGCGGCGGCGTCGGCGCCGCGTACCTGTTCTCGTCCGCGACGGGCGCCGAGCTCGGCGGCCACACGGCGAGCGCCTTCGATCGCCTCGGCTGGACGATCGCCAACGCCGGCGACGTCGACGGCGATGGCGCGCCCGACTTCGTGGCGGGCACCGACGTGGCCGCCGCGGGCCCGGCGAGCCACGCGAGCGTGTGCTCGGGGCGCACCGGCGCGCACCTGTTCGACGTGCACGCACAGGGCGGCAGCGCCGCGCTGTTCGGCTGGTCGGTCAGCGGCGTCGGCGACGTCGACGGCGACGGGCACAGCGAGCTCGCGATCGGCGACTACGCGGTGAACGGCACGACCGGCAGCGTCGCGATCGCGTCGGTGTATCCGCGCGGCGTGCATCCGTACGGCGCCGGCACGAGCGGCTGCAGCTGCACGCAGGGCTTGACCTCGAACGCGTCGCCGCAGATCGCGGCGACCGGCTTCGAGCTGCGCGCGAACCACGCGCCGGCCGCCGGCGTCGGCATCCTCGTGCTGTCGAGCGCGCAGGATCTCGCGGGCTCGGATCCGCTCGGACTGGGCGTGGTCACGCACGTCGGCGTGCTGCCTCCGGCGGTGCTGATCCCGCGCGTGCTCGTCGCCGACGCGCAGGGCCTCGCGATGAAGGCCTTCGCGCTGCCGAGCGACCCGAGCGCCGCCGGCGCGACGCTCTACGCGCAGGCGTTCTGGGTGTGGCCGAGCGCGAGCTGCGCGGCGCTGCCCGGCGTGCTGAGCTCGTCGAGCGGCCTCGCGGTCACGCTGCAGCCGTGATGCGGCGACCCGCGCGACGCTAGCGTCCTGTACCCGAACACGCTCGCGGAGTTCGGGTGCAGGACACTAGGTTGGCGCGCATGCAGCGCGTGCGGATCGCGGGCGGGAAGGTGACGGTCGAGGACGCGCGGCGCGCACGCCGGCCGCGCGGCCACGCGCTGCTCGCGCTGCGCGTCGCGGGCATCTGCAGCACCGACCTCGAGCTGCAGCGCGGCTACTACGGGTTCGCGGGCGTGCCCGGGCACGAGTTCGTCGCCGACGTCGTCGCGTGCGACGATCCGCGCTGGCTGGGCAAGCGCGTCGTCGGCGAGATCAACCTCGCGTGTACGCGCTGCGCGTGGTGCCGCCGCGGGCTCGGCCGCCACTGCCCGACGCGCAGCGTGCTCGGCATCGTGCGGCAGCCCGGCGCGTTCCAGTCGCTGTTCACGCTGCCCGAGCGCAATCTGCACCGCGTGCCGGACGCGCTCAGCGACGAGCAGGCCGTGTTCGTCGAGCCGCTCGCGGCCGCCTGCGAGATCCTCGAGCAGGTGCGCATCGAGCGCGGCGCGCGCGTCGCGGTGCTCGGCGACGGCAAGCTCGCGCAGCTCGTCGCGCGCGTGCTGCTCGTCGCGGGCGCCGACGTCGCGCTGTACGGCCGGCACGCGCACAAGCTCGCGCTCGCGCGCCGCGCCGGCGCGAGCGCGCGCCGCGCGGGCAAGCGGCTGCCGCGCAAGGCGTTCGAACTCGTCGTCGACGCGACCGGCAGCGCGCAAGGGCTCGCGCAGGCCGTCGCGATGTGCGCGCCGCGCGGCACGGTCGTGATGAAGTCGACCGTGCACGATCGCGTCGAGCTCGACAGCGCGCCGGTGATCGTCGACGAGCTCACGCTGGTCGGCTCGCGCTGCGGGCCGTTCGCGCCGGCGCTCGCGCTGCTCGCGCGCGGCGCGGTGCGCGTCGACGATCTCGTGGCGGACGAGTACGCGCTCGCGCACGCGCGCCGCGCGTTCGAGCGCGCGGCCGAGCGCGGCGTGCTCAAGGTTCTGCTGCGCGCCGCGCCGGCCGTCTGACTTCCGTACGGAGTACCGATTTTCCCGGACTCGGGGGCAACGCACGACGGACGACGGACTACAGGGAGCGCCCTTCGCTCCGCTGCGCTCGCCGCGTTCGGTCCACGCGGTCGCGCCCTGAAATCGATCGCCTTCATGCGCGTCGTCGCCTTGGCCCTGCTCCTGGGGGTTGTTTCACTGGCTCTGTTCCGTCCGGCCCGCGCTGACGCCCGCGTCGAGCCGCAGTCGCTCGACGCACGTCCGGCGTACCACCCGGAAGGACCGCTGGCCGGATTCGCGGAGATCTACGCGGGGGAACCCGTCGCGATCGAGGCCGCGCTGCCGGGCTACACGCACGCGCAGAGCCTCGCGCACGCGAGCGAGTACGCGAGCATGCTGTGCGCGTCGGGCGCGTCGTTGCCGTTCGGCGTGCCGCTCGCGCCGGGCGCACTGTTGTGGCTCGATCCGTCCAAGCTGCTCGTCGCGAAGCTGCTCGGTCCGTCGCTCGAGCACTCGATCGCGGGCATCCCGCTCGCACCCGGCGTTTCGAGTGCCGCGGTTCCGTGGCAGCTGTTCTGCCTGCGCCTGTCCGACGGCAAGCTGTCGACGTCGCCGCTGTGGCGCCTGGACGTGCTCGCGTCGCAGCAGCTCGGTCACACCGATCAGATGCGGCCGGTCGGCGCGCTCGCGGCGGGCGGGAACACCGTGTCGTTCGACGGCGCGCAGAACGCGTATCACCTGCGCTGGAACGGCGCGGGCGCGAGCCTCGACTACTCGCTCGACCTCGACGAGCCGAGCGTCGCGAAGGGCAATCTCCTGATCCGCGAAGCGACCAGCGGCCTCGTCGTCGCACAGGACGCCGGCGCGTGGTATCGGCTCGGTGCGAGCGTGCTGCCGCCCGGCGCGTTCTGGACCGTCGGCACGCACACGCTGCTCGCGCACGGGATCACGAACCAGACCGCGTGGTTCGAGTGGCAGGACTCGATGCCGAAGACCGGCGGCGGCACGATCGTGCACCGGCGGCGGCACGAGCTGTCGATCGCCGGGCGCTCGCTGAAGCTGCGCGTGCGCTCGCTCGATCCGGCCGGGCCGGCGGTCGACAACTACTCGGCGTACTCGCCGGGCGTGTGGACGAGCGGCACGACGGCGCTCGCGTCCGCGGCGCCGAAGCACGTCGCGTACATGGACCAGATCGGGATCCTGCTCGTCAACGGCCAGTGGTTCGCGTCGACGTTCGTCGACTTGTTCCAGTCGGCCGCGACGCGGCACAACGCGGCCGCGTTCTCGCAGTTGCCGACCGCGCCGCCGGCTCCGCCGGGCCTGTTCGCGTCGTACGCCGAGCTGATGTGGTACGAGGCGGCCTCCGACGGCAAGGTGACGCCGCTCGACGAGACGAGCTGGATCACGCTCGCGCCGACCGTCGAGCCGTGCTTCGTCGAGAGCAGCGCCGCGCCTTCGCCGTACGCGTCGAAGCTCGCGCGCAAGGTCGGCGTCACGCTCGCCGAGACGCCGTTCGCCGGCGCGTACGCGAACGATCTCGCGAAGGTGCAGCAGCTCGTGAGCTTCGGCTTCGACGACGTGCACTTGTTCAAGCAGCACTGGATGCGCTACGGCACGAACCGCCGCTCGACCTCGCACGCGCCGCCGCACCCGGGCGGCGGCAGCGAGGCGCAGTTCAAGGCGTTCATCACGGCCGCGCGCGCGCAGCCGCAGTGGAACGTCGCCGTGTACACCGACATGTACAGCCTCGACCACGCGCAGGGCCACGACGACAACCCGAACTACTCGGAGAATCCCGCGCACTACGAGAACTTCGAGGACGGGCTGAAGGCGGCCGACCTGTCGTACCGCGAGGGCTTCAACCTCGCGCAGGACCTCGGCGTGCCGACGACGCCGTACTACTACACGCGGATCCTCGCGCCGAAGCGCGCGTGGAAGCACTGGCAGCGCGAGGCCGACGCGTTCGTCACGAGCTACGGCGCGAACGCGGCGTACTTCGACATCAACTGCATCTCGTCGCCGGATCTCATCGTGACGGGCGAGGGGCTCAACGTCGGCGGCGCGATCTCGCTCGACGCGCGCTCGCCGAGCGACGGCACGATCCGCGGCGCGATCCGCTCGTACAAGGGGCTCTACCGCGGCGCCGACGTGCGCAGTGGCGGGCCGAGCGTCGGCGAGGGTTCGTTCGTCGGCTACGAGTCGCGCTTCGACACGTTCTACACCGGCTATCTCGACGGCACGTACCGCACGCTGTCGACCGGCGGCTCGCCGTACCAGCAGGCGACCTCGGGTCAGGTGCAGCCCGTGATCGTCGACTACGAAGTCAACCACGTGCGCGGCCGCCACTGGGGCATCGGCCTCGGGCAGTACACGCGCTTCTTCTATCAGGGCGCGCCGGGCAGCAACTACCCGCTCGCCGACGCCGCGATCGACGAGTATCGCGCGACCGAGATCAGCTACCTGCACAACGGTTACTTCCTGACCAACGGCCTCACCACCGACGGCGGCGAGTACCTGCGGATCGCGCAGCAAGTGAAGGAGTACTACGTGCTGCGCGCGCTGCAGGAGCAGTGGGAGGTCGCGGGCGCCGCGACGGTGCGCTATCGGACGGCGACGAGCGGCTCGAGCTGGATCGACCTGTCGACCGGGCTCAAGACCGGCTTCAACTTCGCGCAGTGCCTGCTGCGGATCACGTTCGCCAACGGGCTCGTGCAGCACGTGAACCACGGCACGCAGGCGGTGCAGGAGAGCGGCTACTGGATCCCGCCGAACGGCTGGGCGATCACGCACCCGACGAACGGATTCCAGGCGTTGAGCGTGCGGCCGACGCAGAACGGCGCGCGCTACGACCTCGTCAAGTGCACGCAGTGGGTGCTCGCCGACGGGAACGGGACTGCGTTCAACGCGGGCGCGCCGATCGGGACGACGACGAATCTGAAGGTCGTGCGGCTCGACACCGGAAAGGTGCTGACGGAGAACCCGGACGGGACGATCACGGTGCAGTGAGAAGTGAGAGCCGCGTGAGCCGTCCGACCGGCGCGAGCGGCGCGACCGGCGCGAGTGGCGCGAGTGGCGCGAGTGGCGCGAGTGGCGCGAGCGGCGCGGCCAGCGCGAGCGGCGCGGTGCGCGCAAGCATCAGCCGCGCGGCTCGCGAACTTGCGCGTTCCGCGCGCGTGCTGGACGATCGAAGCGTGCTCGATCGCGTCCGCACGCGCGTTTCACTCGTTGCGCTCACCGCGTTCGCCGCGCTCGCGTCGTGCGGCGACGATTTCTTCGTCACGCAGTTCGACATCGTCATCACGACACCGACGAGCGCCGCGCAGTTCGACACCGCGTCGGACACGGTCGCGCTCGGCGGCACGCTCGAGTTCACGCTCGGCATCCAGGAGGACATCGAAGTCACCTGGCGCAACCTGACGACGGGGACGAGCGGTCCGGGCACCGTCAATGCGTCCGTATCGACTTGGAGCGCGGGGCCGGTGCCACTGCAGGACGGCGCGAACCAGTTGCGCGTCGAGCTCGACGCCGACGGCGGCTGGAGCGACGCAGCGTTGTTGACGGTCGTCTACACGCCGCTCTTGCCGGTCGATGACGAGTCCGAGCGCGGTGCGCCGCTCCGGGCGAGCA
>SCVU01000498.1 GCA_004296785.1 Planctomycetota bacterium | reverse complement strand
GTCGACGCATTCAACCACCTGCTCGATCGCCGCACCGTGCTCGCCGAGTGGCGCCGCGTGCTGCGCCCCGGGCGGCGCGCGGTGTTCACGGACGCCACGGTCGTGCGCGGGCCGGTGACGAATGCGGAGCTCGCGACGCGCAGCTCGATCGGCGCGTTCCTGTTCGTTGCCGTGGGCGTCAACGAGGAGCTGATCGCACAGGCCGGGCTGCGGCTGGTGCGCGCCGACGACACGAGCGCGGAGGCCGCTGCCGTCGCGGGGCGTTGGCTTCGCGCGCGCGAAGCTCGACGCGCGGCGCTGCTCGAGCTCGAGGGGCGCGAGCGCTACGACGGACTGCAGGAGTTCCTGCGCGTCGTCGAGCAGCTGACGGGCGAGCGGCGGTTGTGCCGGATCGCGTACGTCGTCGAGTCGCCGCGCGCGTGACGCGCGCGACGGCATGGCGTCCAGCCGCGCCGCGGACTGTCGATCACGCGCGCTCCGACGCGTCGCTCCGGCGCGCGCGGGCACGTCGCTCACACGCTCACGCGCGCGCCGGCACGTCGACCACGCACAGCTCCGCGATCTCGCGCTCACCCGGCCGGTAGCGCGTGAACACGAGCTTGCGCCCGTCGTGCGAGAAGCACGGCTGCGTGTCGTACACGTACCCATCCGGCAACCACGGCCCGGTCAGCGCGACGCGATTCGCTCCGTCGGGATCGATCAGGAAGATCCGATGCGGCGGCCGACCCGCCGGCCCGCCGCCGGCGAACGCGATGCGCGCGCCATCGGGCGACCACACCGGCCAGCCGTCGTAGCTCGCCGCGTCGTTCGACAAGTTGCGCGGGTTCGAGCCGTCGGCGTCGAGCAGCACGACCTCGTTGTCACTCGTGCCGGCGAGCACGCGGCGCGTGACGATGCGCGTGCCGTCGGGCGACCAAGAGCCGTACGTGTCGACGTCCGGTCCGCGCGTGATCTGGCGCACGTCGCTGCCGTCGGCGCGCATCGAGTACAGGTCGTAATCGTCCGGGCTCGCATTGCCGCGGCTCGAGCTGAACAAGATGCGCGCGCCGTCGCGGCTCCACACCGGATGCAGATCGTGCGCGGGGTTCTCCGTCAGTCGCCGCTGGTCCGAGCCGTCGCGAGCGCAGACGTACACCTCGCGCTGGCCGTCGCGCTCGGAGACGAAGAGGATGCGCGCGCCGTCGGGCGAGAAGACGGGCGTGATGTCGGCCGCGGGGCTGCGGACGATCGGGCGAACGGCGGAGCCGTCGAGCGCACAGACGAAGAGGTCCCAGTCGCCGTTGGCGTTGCTCTGGTAGACGAGCTCGGTGTCGTCGGCGGAGAAGTGCGCGTACGCGTGGACGACGTGAGTGACGCGGCGGGGCATCGGGAGCGCGGCGGGCGGAGTTGCGTTGGACTGCGCGGCGGGCGGCGGCGATGCGGGCGCCTGCGGCGGGTTCGTCGCGCGCGGATGCGCGGCGGGGAGCTCGGCGTGCGTCGCGAGGAGGGGAGTCGCGAGGAGGGGAGTCGAGGCGGCGAACGAAGTCGACACGAGGAGCGAGAGCAGCATCGTGTCTGTCGTAGCGAGTTGGTCGCGGCGTGCCTACGCGCCGACGCGTTCGCGTCTGGGATGGGTTGGGTAAGGCGGCGGTGCGTTCGCGCAAGCCAGACTTCGGCGCAGCGCTACTGCGTTGGACTCTGTCGAGTCGGATCCTGCGCTTCGAAGAATCGCCGCAGGTCGCGCGCGCCGTGCAGCACGCGCACGACCTCGACGACGCCTGGTGAGGGGACGTAGAAGACGAGGTAGCTCTCGAACCCAGGCACCGGCCAGAAGCGAAGTTCAGCGAGCCGCGGTTCGAACGCCTTCACGGGCGTTCCGACGTGCGGGTGCTCGACGAGCCGTTGGTAGGCCTGATCGACTGCCGCGAGGAACCGGAGCGCGACGTCGATGTCCGCCTCGCGCGCGTAGAAGTCGGCGGCCTGATCCGTGTCTCGATCGGCCTGTGGCCGAATGCGAAGCGCCGTCACGCGCGCTTGCGAGCGTGGCGCTCGAGCAGATCGCGGCGCTTCTTCTCCCAGTACTCCGGCGTGATGTCGATCGGATCGCCGCTGTCGAGTCCGGCGACGAGCTTGCGCTCCAGTTCGTCTAGCGTGGTGCGCTGCTGCGCCTCGTGGATGAGTCGGCGCACGTACTCGCTGGTCGTCGTGCAACCCGTCTTGGCCGCTTCAGCCTCCACGAACTCGCGCTGCAGCCTGGGAAGCGAGATGTTCAGGGTCGTGAGGTCGCTCGCGTGCTTCATGGGAACACCTTGGTTCGATTGCCGAGAGTTGTCAAGTCTCGGCATCGACCCTTCAGGGGCTCGAGCTGGAGGGCGATCCGGAGGTCCCGCGGCTTCCCGACCGCTCGGTCCCAGCACCACGCGCGTCGGAGCCCAGCTTCGCCGCGCGAAGCCGCGCGTGCTTCGAGTAGGGTTCCGCCGTGCTGCTGACCGTCGGGGAGTTCTGCTCGCGCACGCGCGACGACATGCCGGGGCTCGTGCTCGACCTCCAGCAGGCCACCAAGCGCAACACGCCGAGCGAAGCGCGCGCGTGGACGAATTCGCTCTCGCGCGTGGCCGAGGTGCTCGGCGAGAGCG
>SCVU01000497.1 GCA_004296785.1 Planctomycetota bacterium | reverse complement strand
GCGGGCGTGGTGCCGAGTCCTCCGGCGACCGGGAACGACTGCCCCGCAAAGCCCTGAGCAGCGGCACGCGTCGAGGCGAGCCACGCTGTGGTGGAAACGAGGACGACGAGCGCGCGAGACGAATGGACGGAACGCATGGACCTGATCCCTCCAATGGTGAGAACGCGAAGTCGCTCGCGCGGCGAGTCGCGCGAGCCGGAACCCAGTTTACCCATGTGTCGGATCCGCGTGGGCCGGTGCGGCCGATTGCCGAAATCTCCGACGACGGCGCGTCGTGCTCAGGGTTGCAGGACGACTGCGAGCCCGCGCGAGCCGACCATCGAGAGGTATGTGTTCACGCAGTCGTGGCCCAGCGCCGCGCCGCCGAGGTGCAGCGCCTGCGCGAACAGCGAAACTCCGATCAGCGCCGGCGCGTTCGGCACCGCGAACACGCGATCGGCCTGACCCGACGCATCGGCCGGCGCCGGGTACAGCGCGACGAACGCCGACGCGAGCGGATCGACGTGCAGCAGCGCGCCGAGCGCGAACGGATCGATGCCCGCGGGCGAACCCGCCGTGCCGATCGCGAACCAACCCGGCGCGCTCGGCGGCAGCTGGTGCGCGAGCACGCGGAAGTTCGCGTTGCCGAGCTGCGGCACCTGCGCCGCGCCGATCGACGCGCGTCCGAGGCAGCCGCTCGTGCCCGTGCCGAACGGCGCAGTTCCGCTCGGGTCGGCGCGCAGGTTCAGCGCGAACTGCGCGCTCGTCCCGCTCGACCACGCAAGGTCGATCTGCCCATCGGCATCGAAGTCGGCCGGCAGGATCCGGCCGGCGCCGACGGTCGCGTCGATCTGTCGCCACAGCGCGTACGTCACGCCGCTGCGGCGCAGCACGCTGACGGTCGGGTCGAAGGCGCCGCTCGCGAGCACGTCGGGCAGCCCGTCCGCGTCGATGTCGGCGCGCGCGAGCGCGGTCTTCGGGCCGCCGAACGACGAGCCCGGCAGCGTGGTCGGCGTGCCGAGATTGCCCGCTCCGTCGCCGTGCGCGACGAAGACGACCGCGAACTGCTGCGTCCACGCGACGTCGTTGCGGCCGTCGAGATCGAAGTCGTCGATCGCGAGCTCGCCCTGCGCGTCGGTGAAGATCTTCTTCGACTGCACGCCGACGACGTTGCCCGCGCCGTCCGACAGGCCCCAGTGCAGGTACGACTCGAACGGTCCCCACGGCGAGAACTCGATGCGGTTCGTGCGCGCGAGATCGGCGCGGCCGTCGCCGTTGAGATCGCCGGCGCCGATGTTCGAGCACGGCCCGGGGAGCGCGGTCGTCGTGTACGGCGCGAACACCGCGCTGCCGTCGTTGCGGTGCGTGTACGCGCCGGAGAACCCCGCGCTCGCGAAGTCGAGGTCGCCGTCGCCGTCGATGTCGGCGATCGCGTAGTCGCGCAGCAGTCCGGCCGGCGGTTGCGGCGGCGCGACCGCCGCGCCGAACCCGGCGCCGTTGCCGAGCGCGTAGGTCAGCAACTCGGGCACGGCGCAGCCGAGCGGCAGCGCGACCGCATCGAGCCGGCCGTCGCCGTCGAGATCGACGAGCTGTCCCGCGGCTGCGCCGAGCGCGGCGGCTTGCGCGAACGAGCCGTCGCCGTTGCCGCGCAACCACGTGCCGGCCTCGAACGCGAGATCGACCGCGCCGTCGCCGTCGAGGTCGCCGAGGCTCGCGCCGTCGGCATCGCCGCACGCGCCGCCCGTCGCGAGCACGAACGGCGGGAGGAATCCGCCCTGGCCGTCGCCGGGGCGCAGCGTCGGCCAGGTGATCGACAGCCGCGTGTACGCGAGGTCGAGCCCGGGGTGGCCGTCGTACTCGAACGCGGTGGCCGCGCCGCACTGCAGGTCGACGACCGGCACCGGCGCGCCGAGGCCGCTGCCCGCGCTGCCGAGCGCGCGCCAGATCGCGCCGCTGCCGAAAATCGACGCGACGAACAGCGCGTCGTCCGCGCCGTCGCCGTCGAGGTCGGCTGCGTCGACGCCGCGCGCACCGAGCGCGCCGGGCAGGCTCAGCGTGCCGCCGAGAGTCGGCCCGCCGGCGCCGCCGCGGATCCAGCTCGCGCTCGCTCCATTGGTCTGGCACACGAGGTCGTCGATTCCGTCGGCGTCGAAGTCGCCGGTCGCGAAGCGGTAGCCCTCCGCGGCTCCGGCGGCGATCGTCGCCGGCGCCGCGAACCCGGTCCCGGTCGCGCGGAACCAGAACGTCGGGACGCCGGTCCATCCGCCTGCCGCGGCGTCGACGAAGCCGTCGGCGTCGAAGTCGCCGAGTTCGGTCACGACCGGGTACGGGGTCGACGCGACCGACTGCGCGAACGCGAACGCGCCGCTGCCGTTGCCCGCGAACCAGCGCAGCACGCCGGTCGAGCCGCTCGAGTTCGTCGACATGCCGACGACGACGTCGACCTTGCCGTCGCCGTTCACGTCGGCGGCGCCCTTGCTCCAGTAGCCCTCCTGCGATCCCTCGTTCTGGATCGGCTGGAACGAGCCGAACGTCGCGTCCGCCTGACCGCGATACCAGCCGAGCTGCACGAACTTCTGCGTCAGCAGGTCCGCGCGCCCGTCGTTGTTGAGATCGACGACCGCGAAGCCGTTCGAATCGCTGGCCTCCTCGAGGTCGACCTGCGCGAAGCCGGTCGGCGCGTTGCGCAGCACCCAGTCGACGTTGCCGGGCTCGCGCACGACGAGGTCTTGGCGCCCGTCGCCGTCGATGTCGCCGTGCTCGAGCTGCGAGCCCGAGGCGGTGCTGTCGTCGCCGCCGAGCGGGATGCGCTCGTCGCTGTACTGCTGCGCGGCGAGGCGCGCGGAGGCGAGGAAGCAGGCCCAGCCGACCAACAGCGGGCGCAGCCACGAGAGCGGCGAACGAGGCGGTTGCATGCCTCCAACGTATCCAGCGCGGTCGGAAGCGCTTCAGGATTCCGGCCGCCGGCGGCCGGAGCGGATTGGTGGAGGCGGCGGGAATTGAACCCGCGTCTCAACGACACCCGAGCGAGGCGTCTACGTGCGTGTTCCGCGGATGGTTCTCGTCGCGACTTGGCCCGCGGACAGGCGGACGCGACCAGCGGACGGTAGGTTCTCGTCTCCTCCCCCCCGTCGCACGAGTTCGGAGACCAGCCTGCTGTGGCGTCCTTCCGCAGCCGCAGACACTCCGCGGAGGACGGCCGCCTATTGTTTAGGCAGCGAGAGCGTAATCATTGGCAGGTTATGCCTGTCCCAAGGTGATTTACGAGGTGACTTGAGGTCCTCGGCACGCAACCCCGTCCGGAAGCACCGCTGATCGAAACCAGTGCGCCCCCAATCCGGAGATACGCGCGGAGTGTAGCACGGGCGGCGCCGAATGCGCTCACCTGCGGCGCGACATCGCGCGATCGATGTCGCGCTTCGCGTCCTGCGCGCGCTTGGTCTCGCGCTTGTCGTGCATCTTCTTCCCGCGCACGAGCGCCATCCGCACCTTCACGAGCGCGGAGTCGAAGTACAGCTCGAGCGGCACGATCGTGATCCCCTTCTCGCGCACGCGCGCGACCCAGCGCAGGAGCTCGCGCCGGTGCGCGAGCAGCTTGCGGTCGCGGTCTGGCACGTGGTTGTGGATGTTGCCCATCGCGTACTCGGCGATGTGCGCGTTCACCAGCCACAGCTCGTTCCCGCGGAAGTGCCCGAAGGCCTGCTCGATCGTCGCGCCCTTGCCGCGCAGCGACTTGAGCTCCGTCCCGCGCAGCACGATTCCGCACTCGAGCTCGTCGAGGATCTCGTACTCGTGCCGGGCGCGGCGGTTCATGGCCAGCGAGCGTCGGACGCGTTCGTCGGGAGCGGGCTTGGCCATGGACGGACGGCGAAGTCTATAGTTCGCGCCGATGGATGCA
>SCVU01000496.1 GCA_004296785.1 Planctomycetota bacterium | reverse complement strand
CGTCGCCGCCGCACGCCTGCTCGGCGTGCGCCGGATCCATCGCGGCGCCGAGCATCACGCTCTGGCCGTCGAGCTGCATGTTGCACCACATCGGCTTCTCCTTGTCCGGCCACGCTTCCTTCATCTCGGAGCCGAGCACGTCGCGGTAGAACGCGACCGAGCGCTGGATGTTCTTGCAGGTCAGCATCAGCGCCAGCGGAGCTTGCTGGCACGCGGTTTCGGACGCGGTGGCGGAGTGGTTCGACATCGGAGTGGGATGGTGGAGCGGACTGCGGAGCACAGGAGTTTCGGCGGCGCCCGCGGACTGCGCCAGGGCCCGCGCGGAGGAACTACGCATCCGTGACAAGCTCGCGCGAGGCGCCTCGCGCGCTCCGCACTGCTGGTGCGCCACCGCGATTGCCGCCGACGAGGTAATCTGACGGAATGAGGCTTCCTTGGGCGCTCGGGCGCGCGTTGGCGGCGGCGGCGTTCGCGGGCGCGCTCGCGACCGCGCAGGAGCTCGCGGCGCCGGCGTGCGCGCCCGAGTACCAGGGCTACGGTCTCGCCGCGGCGCTGCCCGGAGCGACGGGTCCGGCGCAAGAGCTCGCGCTGTGGCGCGCGGATGCCGTGACGCGCGAGACACTCGAGGCCGAGCTCGGCATTCGAGTTCGCGACAGCGCGTGGCAACCCGGCGTGCCGGGCTGGCGCATCGTCGCGACCTCGGCGCTCGATGCGGCGCAGTTGCGCGCGTCGTGCGAGCGGATCGCCGCGCTCGCACCCGGCGCGTTCGCGACTCCGGTGCTCTACGACCACTCGGGCCGGCGCCTGTTCGCCACGCCGGATCTGCTCGTGCTGCTCGCACCCGGCGCGGATGCGGCGCACGTTGCGCACGAGTTCGGCGCGCGCGTGCCGCAGGCCGCGGTCGAGCCGCACTACGCCGGCATGCACGCGCTGCGACTGCGCAACGCCGCCGCGCACGGATTGCGCGCGCTCGAGCTCGCCGCGGAACTCGCCGCGCTGCCGGGCGTGCGCTCGATCGAGCCCGACGTCGTCTTCGAAGGACGCAGCGCCGGGCATCCGAACGATCCGCTCTTCAACCAATCGTGGGCGCTCGAGAACACCGGACAGTCGGGCGGCGCGCAGGGCAACGACGTCGCCGCGCGCCTCGCATTCACGCTGACGACGGGCTCCGACTCGTTCGCCGTCGTCGTGATCGACGACGGCGTCGAGAGCGCGCATCCCGATCTCGCGATGGGCGCCGGCATGGATTTCACCGGCCAGGGCGGCAGCGGCGCGCCCGTCGGACCCTGCGATAACCACGGCACGGCCGTGGCGGGCTGCATCGGCGCGCGCATCGACAACGGCATCGGCTCGTGCGGCCTCGCGCCCGCCGCGCGCGTGCTGTCGGCGCGCGTGATGATCGCGTCGAGCGCGTGCGACGGGAGCTGGACGAGCCAGACGAGCTGGACCGTGAACGCGCTCGACTGGGCGCAGTCGAGCGGCGCGCGCGTGACGAACAACAGCAACAGCTACGGCGTCACGTCGGCCGCGATCGCGCAGAAGTACGCCGACACGCGCGCGGCCGGCTGTGTGCACTTCGCGAGCGCGGGTGACGCGGCGGCGGCGCAGCTCGACTGGCCGGCCAGCGTGCCGAGCGTGAACGCGATCTGTGCGATCGATCGCCACGGCCAGCTCGCGGCGTTCAGCAACCACGGCCCTGGCCTCGCGCTGTGCGCGCCGGGCGCGCAGATCCTGACGACGGATCGCAGCGGCGCGGCCGGCTTCGCGGGCGGCGAGTACGCGACGCTCGATGGGACTTCGTTCGCATCCGCCTTCGCCGCCGGCGCGGCCGCGCTCGTGCTGGCGCGCAACCCGTGGCTGGATCCGGCCGCTGTCGAGGCGCAGCTGCGCGGGACAGCGACGGACCTCGGCGCCGCGGGCTACGACGAGAGCTACGGCCACGGCCGCGTCGACGCGTGGGCCGCGGCGCGCGGCGCGGTCGCCGCCGGCTCGACGACGCGCCTGTCGCAGAGCGCGGCGGGTACCGGCGGCAACTTCGACTCGTTCTACCCGACGCTCTCGTTCGACGGCCGCATCGTCGCGTTCGACAGCGCCGCGGCGAACCTCGTCGCGGGCGACACCAACGCGGTGTTCGACGTCTTCGTGCGCGACCGCCTGAGCGGCTCGATCGAGCGCATCAGCGTTTCGAGCGCCGGCGTGCAGGCCAACGACGCCGCCGGCGACGCCGCGCTCTCGGGCGACGGGCGCTGGGTCAGCTACTCGAGCACGGCGAGCAATCTCGTCGCGGGCGACACCAACGGCGCGTGCGACGTGTTCGTGTACGACCGGCTGACGGCGACGACGACGCTCGCGAGCCCGACCGCGACGGGCGCGCTCGGCAACGGGCACTCGCTCGTGCCGGCGATCTCCGCCGACGGAGCGCGCGTGGCGTTCTGGAGCAAGGCGTCGAACTTGGTCGGCGGCGACACCAACGCGCTGCCGGATTGCTTCGTGCGCGACGTCGCGGCCGGCGCGACGCTGCGCGTGTCGGAGAGCGCGAGCGGGATCGGCGGCAACGGCATCTCCGTCGACGTCGCGATCTCGGCCGACGGGCGCTACGTCGCGTTCGAGACGACGTCGACGAACCTCGTGGCGGGCGACACGAACGGCGTGGTCGACATCCTCGTGAAGGATCTCGCGAACGGTTCGCTCGCGCGCGCGAGCCTCGGCAACTCCGGCACTGAGCCGAACGCGGACTGCGCCGAGCCTGTGCTCTCGGCCGACGGCCGCCTGGTCGTGTTCCAGAGCGCGGCCGGCAACCTCGTGCCGAACGACGCGAACCAGGCGCTCGACATCTTCGTGCGCGACCTGCAGTCGGGCACGACGGAGCTCGTGAGCCGCAGCAGCGGCGGCGCGATCGGCAACGCGCCCTCGTACCTCGCCAATCTCTCGCCGGACGGGCGCTTCGTGGCCTTCTACAGCGACGCGTCCAACCTCGTCGCGGGCGACACGAATCAGTCGACCGACGTGTTCCTGCGCGATCGCGCGACGGCGACGACCGTGCGCTTGAGCGTGTCGTCGAGCGGCGCGCAAGCGCCGGGCGGCGGTGGAGCGACGTTCTGCGCGCTCTCGTGGGATGGGCGCATCGTCGCGTTCGACAGCATCGCCACGGGGCTCGTGCCCGGCGACGCGACGCCGACGTGGGACGTGTTCGTGCGCGACCGCGACAGCGCCGGCGCGTGGATCGATCTCGGCGGAGCGCTCGCGGGCGCGAGCGGCGAACCGCAGCTCGCGGTGCTCGGCGGCCTCGGGCCGGGGAGCACGAGCTCGTTCAGCCTGAGCGCGAGCGCGCCGAGCTCGTTCGGCGCGCAGGTCTACGGGCTCGCGCGACTCGAGCTGCCCTTCGCGGGCGG
>SCVU01000495.1 GCA_004296785.1 Planctomycetota bacterium | reverse complement strand
CGTTCGGCGCGCCGGCAGCCTAGCGCGCTCGAGCGCCAGCCCGGGCCGCTAGAGGTCGTACGGGCGCAGCGTCTTGCGGCCGTTGTCGCTGGCGCGCTTCTCGGCGCGGCCGATCATCTCGCGCACCTTCGCGTCGAGCGCCGAGTAGAAGTCGCCGGCGACGTTGATGCTCGCGCAGGCCTTCGTGCGGCTCTTGCTGATGATCATGTTGTCGCTGCCCTTGCGGGCCTTCTTCGCGGCGGACTGCTTGGCCATGCGCTGAGGATGGAGCGGCGCGGCGAGCGAGTCAATCGGGCGCGTCGGCCGGGCGACTCGAACGGCGCTGGAAACGCGCGCGCGTGGCCGTTGCTCGTGACTCGCGCGCTCCCTATCTTGCCGCTGTGAACTCGTCACGCGTGTGGGCCGACGTCGACCTCGATGCGCTCGCGCACAACCTCGCGCGCATCGGCGAGCTCGCCGGCCCGAACGTGCGCCGGATCCTCGTCGTCAAGGCCGACGCGTACGGCCACGGCGCGGTCGCGATCGCGCACCACGCGGTGCGCTGCGGCGTCGACGCGCTCGGCGTCAGCACGTCGGGCGAAGCGCTCGAACTGCGCGGCAGCGGCGTGCGCGCGCCGATCCTGATCCTCGGCACCGTGCTCGAGGAAGAGCTTTCGGACTGCCTGCAGAACGACGTGCAGATCGGACTGCACTCGATGGATCGGCTGCGCCGCCTCGAGCGGCTCGCGTCGCGCCAGCGCGCGCCGGTGCGCGTGCACTTGAAGATCGACACGGGCATGGGACGCCTGGGCGTGCTGCCCGAGCGCGCGCTCGAGCTGCTGCGCGCGATCCGCCAGTCGCGGCACCTCGAGCTCGCCGGCGTGATGACGCACATCGCGGCCGCCGACGGCGCGCGCTCGGACAGCACGCGCGCGCAGCTCGCGCGCTTCGAACAGGTGCTCGGCCCGGCGCGCAGCGAGGGCCTGCTGACCGGCTGGGTGCACTGCGCGAACTCGGCGTGCCTGTTCACCGGTCTGCGCCCGCTGTACGACGCGGTGCGGCCGGGCATCAGCGCGTACGGCGTGCTGCCGCCCGAGCTGCCGGGCGCGCACGACCTCGAGCCGGTGCTCGCGCTGCGCGCGCAGATCGTCTACCTGAAGGATCTGCCGAGCGGCGAGCGCGTCGGCTACGACGGCACGTGGGCCGCACAACGGCGCACGCGCGTCGCGACGCTGCCGCTCGGCTACAACGACGGCCTGCCGTGGCGGATCTCGAATGCCGGCTGGGCGCTCGTGCGCGGCCGGCGCGTGCCGATCATCGGCCGCGTGTCGATGGACTACGCGATGCTCGACGTGACCGACGTGCGCGGCGTGCGCGTCGGCGACGTCGCGACGCTGATCGGGCGCGACGGCGCCGACGAGATCCGCGTGGAGGAGCTCGCGCGCGCCGCGGGCACGATCCCATACGAGATCACGTGCTCGGTCGGCAAGCGCGTGCGGCGCATCTACCGCGGCGGCGAGCTGCCGCCGCGCGAGCTGCCGCGGCTCGCCCCGGAACGACGGGCGGCGGAAGGAACCACTCGGCGCTTGTCCGAATCGGCGCTGCGACCGATGCTCTGAGCGTGCGCGTCTTCCGGATCGCCGCCCGCTGCGGCTTCGAGCTCTTGTTCCTCGCCGCGCTGGCGGTGCTGGCGCTGCTCGTGCTGGGAGAAGTGCTGCCGGACACCGAGTGGGCGCGCAAGCGCGTGCGCGACGAGCTCGCGCGCGAGCTCGCGATGCCGGCCGAGAACATCGCGTTCGAGCGCGTGCGCGTGCGCTGGTTCCATCCGCGCATCGAGCTCAAGGGACTCGCGCTCGGACCCGATGGGCGCGACGCGCGCATCGGCTCGGCGCGCCTGCAGTTCGAGTGGCGGCCGCGGATGCCGGGCGGCAGCGCACCGTGGGCCGAGCTCGTTGCGATCGAGGTCGCGAAGGGCCGGCTGCAGATCTCGCCGGAGTGGCTGCGCGAACTCGAGCAACTCGGATCCGGCTTCGGAGCGCGCGCGAGCGACGCCGCCCCGCGCCGGCCGCTGCCGCCGGTGTCGGTGCGCGAGATCGCGATCGCGCTGGTCGGTTCCGACGCGCGCACGATCGAGCTCGGACTGCTCGATGCGCAGGCCGAGGAACAGGGCGGTCATATCGCGCTCGTCGGCGAGCTGCGCTCGAGCGTCGGGCTGACGGCGCCGGCGACCGTGCACGTCGAAGGGCGCGGCGAGCTCGGCAGCGGCTTCGAGCTCGACGCGTGGGGCGCGGGCATGCGCGTGACGCGCGATCGCCTGGCCGAGCTGCTGCCCGGCGTGGAGCTGCCGCTGCTCGACTTCGGCGCCGACTGCGACCTCGTGTGTCGCGCGCGCGTGCCGGCGCGCGCCGGCGAGCCGATCGAGGCCTCGCTCGCGCTGCGGCTGCGCGATGGGCACGCCGAGCTCGCGGCCGCGCGCAAGTTCGGCGCAGCGCGCCTCGCGCTCGAGCTCGCCTGTCGCGCCGAGCGCATCGAGGACCTGTGGTCGGGCCGCGCGTGGGACGGCCGCGCCGAGCTGGATGCCGAGTTCGAAGGCGTCGCCTTCGCCGCGCGCGCGCAGCTCGGCCGGCGCGGCGACGCGCCCCACCTCGGCGCGCAGCTCACCGTGCCCGACCTGCCGCTCGACCGCGCGCTGCTCGAGGCAATCGGCGCGTGGCCGCACGTGCAG
Source organism: Planctomycetota bacterium (assembly GCA_004296785.1). Lineage (GTDB taxonomy): Bacteria > Planctomycetota > UBA1135 > UBA1135 > GW928-bin9. The sequence goes on along the minus strand of SCVU01000495.1, from coordinate 4,910 downwards.
CGCGACTGGGAAGCGCTCGACCCGAGCGGGCGCGCGGCGCTGCACGCGCGCGTCGACGTGCCGGTGCGCGGCGAGTGGAGCGCGCTCGGCGGCGCGCTGCGCGAGCTCGAGATCGCCGCCGCGCTCGAGTGCGACGGCCGCGCCGGGATCCGCTTCCGCGGCTGGCCCGAGCACGACGGCATCCGGCGCGGCTTCCCGCTGCCCGCGAGCGAGGCGCGCGGCCGCGTGCTCTACGTGCGCGCGCCGTCGAGCGCGCGGCCGGAGCGCGCGGGCCTGATGGACCTCGTCGCGCGCGTGCCCGACGGCGCCGAGCGCCGCGACGTGCACTGCCACGGCTTCGTCGGATCGCCGGATCGCAGCGCGACCGTGCTGGCGGGCGAGCGGCCGCGGCCCGAGCTCGACCTCCGGCTCGAGATCCCCTACCTGCGCCTCGGCCCTGAATTGAAACAGGCGCTCGGCGCGATGCCCGAGACCGCGTTCATCTGGCCGGAGTTCGAACCGAGCGGCGGCAGCGTGAGCACGCGCTGGCGCCTCGTGCAGAACGACGCGCTGCACGGACTCGCCGCCAGCGGCGACATCGACCTCAGCGACGCGAAGGCGCGCTGGAGCGAACTGCCGGTGCCGCTGCAGCAGCTCGTGGGAACGCTGCGCTTGCGCTTCGCCGCGCAACCGTACGCACAGCACAGCGGCGAGGAGATCGTGCGCTGGCACCGGCCGGTCGGCGTCGCGTTCGACCTGAAGGGCCTGTCGCAGACCGGCGAGAGCGTGCGCGTGCAGGGAATCGTGCGCGGCGAAGCGCCGGCGGAACCGAGCGCGGCGAGCGCCGACGCGCAGCGCGAGAGCCACTGGATCGACGTCGCGCTCGAACAGCTCGCGTGGAAGGGCCAGGCGGTGAAGGACCTCGCGAGCTGGGAGCCCGAGATCAAGCGCCGCATCGCGGAGTTCAATCCCAGCGGCAAGGTCGACGCGCATTGGCGCGGCGGGCGCGCGTATCCGGAGGCGCCGTACCGCTGGGACCTCGAGCTCGAGATGGGCGGCGCGCGCGTCGTCCCGGGCGCGCTCGGCGCGGACGTGTCGGACGTCAGCGGCCGCGTGTGCGTGTCGTCGCAAGGCGGCGGCGGCACCGAGAAACCCGAGCTCGGCTTCGCGCTCGCGCTGCAGGCCTACGCGTGGAAGGAGGCGCGCGCGACCGTCTCCGCGCGCGCCGAGCCCGGCGCCAGCGCCGAGCTCGTGTTCCACGCGGCGGGCGTCGACCCGGCCAATGCGGCGGTGCGCGGAACGCTCTCGGCGCTGCGCGCCGGGGGCGAGCGCGGCGTCGACCGCGGCTCGCTCGAGCTCGCGGGACGGCTCGATTTGCACGGCCGCTTGCAGATCGAGCTCGACGACGCGATCGCGCCGAGCCCGAGCATGACCGCGTGGCCGCGCGACATGACGATGCGCTGGGGCAGCTTCGAGCTGGTCGACGTCAGCGGACCGGTCACGTACGCGGACGAGGTGCTGCGCGCCGACCGGCTGACCGCGCGGATGGCGGGCACGCCGGTCGTGCTGCGCGACGTGCGCCTGTTCAGCCACGGCGCGCCCGGCGTCGACGCCGAGCAGCTCGCGCGCCTGGGCGACGTGCGCATCGCGCCGGGCAGCACCGTGTTCCTCGCCGATCTCGGCGAGCTCGCCGTGCCGCTCGACCGCGAACACCTCGCCGCGCTGTTCGGCGCGGCGACCGTCGACGAGTTCGCGCGCTTCGAGCTCGCGGGCACGCTGCGCGCGCAGGGCGTGCGGCTGCTCGTGTTCGGCGAGTCCGCCAGCGGCGGCGCCGTGCACGCGTCGGGCACGCTCGGCCTCGAGGGCTTCCGCGCCAGCGTCGGCGTGCCGATCGCGATCGACACCGGCAGCATCGACCTCGAGAGCCTCGTGATCGAACGCGGGCGCGTGCGCGGTTGGGCGCGCCTGTCGCAGGGCGCGGGCGCGATCGCCGGCCGCACGTTCGCGGACGCGTCGCTCGTCGCGAGCTTCGTCGACGGCCGCCTCAACATCGACGACCTGTCGACGGGGTTCCAGGGCGGCAAGCTGAGCTCGCTCGGCGGCGAGCGCGGCAACGCGTTCGCGCTCGACCTCGCCGAGCCGTACCACTTCTCGCTCGCGCTCGAGCTCGCGAAGGTGCAGTTGGAAGGGCTGTTGAAGGGCGTGTTCGACTCGGGGATCGCGGACAGCGGCATGTGCGACGCGCGCGTGCGGCTGTCGGGGCGCTTCTCCGACCTGCAGGACCTGCAGGGCTCCGGCACGATCGAGCTGCTCGACACGCACCTGTGGTCGATCCCGGTCGTGCGCGATCTGTTCTCGCAGATCGGCTTCGACTCGAGCGCGACGTTCCAGGAGATGCGCACGCGCTTCGATCTGCGCGCCGGCGAGATCCGCATGCAGCCGATCGTCGTGACCAGCCCGTTGCTGCGCCTGGAGGGCGCGGGCCGCCTCGGCCTCGACGGCCGGCTGCGCCACGACTTCGAGCTGCGCTACGCGGTCGTCGATCGGCTCGGTCCGTTCACGCGCCTGTTGTACTGGGTGCAGAACAACCTGCTGAAGGTCGCGGTGCGCGGCGACATCGCGCGCCCGGTCGTGATCCTGCGCGGCCGGCTGTGGGACCTGTTCCGCGAGCGCGACACGCTCGCGCGGCACCTGCCGCTGCCGGCGTTCTCGCCGCTGCCCGCGCGGTTCTGAGCGCGGCGTGCGCTACGCTGGCGGCCGATGCAGCCCTACGTCGTCGTGATGGCCGGCGGATCCGGCACGCGCTTCTGGCCGGCGAGCCGCCGCGCTCGCCCCAAGCAGTATCTGCCGATCGCGCGCGGCAAGGTGATGTTGCGCGAGACGCTCGATCGGCTCGCGGGCTGGGTGCCGTGGGAGCGCGTGCTCGTCGTCAGCGCGCACAGCCAGCGCGAGCTCGTGCGCGCGTGCCTGCCCGAGCTGCCGGAGGCGAATCTGCTCGCCGAACCCGCCGCGCGCAACACGGCGCCCGCGGTCGCGTGGGCCGCGTTCGAGATCGCGCGGCGCGATCCGAGCGCCGGCATGGTCGTGCTCGCCGCCGACCACGTGATCGAGCCGGCCGCGTCGTTCCGCCGCTCGCTCGAGGCGGGGCTCGCGGAAGCCGACGCGAGCGGCGCGCTGATCACGTTCGGCATCCGACCGACGCACGCCGCGACCGGCTACGGCTACATCGAGGTCGGCGCGCGCGTCGGCGAGCGCGACGCGATCGCCGTGCACGCGGTCGCGCGCTTCGTCGAGAAGCCCGAGCGCGCGCGCGCCGAGGAATTCGTCGCGAGTGGGCGCTTCCTGTGGAACGCGGGCATCTTCGCGTGGCGCGCCGACGCGATCCTCGCGGCGTTCCGCGCGCACCTGCCGCAGGTGCTCGCGGGGCTCGAGCGCGCTTACTCCGGCGGCGCGCTGGCCGAGATCTGGCCCGCGCTGCCGTCGCTGCCCGTCGACACCGCGATCCTCGAGCGCGCGAACAACGTGCGCACGCTGCCGATCGACTACCGCTGGAGCGACGTCGGCTCGTGGTCGGCGCTGCCGGAAGTGTCGGCGCCCGACGCGCAGGGCAACTTCGCGTTCCTCTCGGGCGGCGCGCGGCTCGTCGCGCACGATGCGACGGGTTGCGTCGTCTACGGCGAGGGCGAGGGCGTGCTCGCGCTCGTCGGCGTGAAGGACCTCGTCGTCGTGCGCGCCGGCAACGCGCTGCTCGTCTGCCCGCGCGAGCGCGCGCAGGACGTCAAGAAGATCGTCGAGGCGCTCGAGCGCGACGGCGCGCGCGAGTTCCTGTAGCGCGAGCGATGGGCACGGCCGGAGCAGCGCTGGCGCTCGACCTCGGCGCGAAGCGCTGCGGGCTCGCCGTCACGGACGCGCTGCGCTTGTCGCTGCAACCGCTCGACACGTGCCCGCACGGGCTCGACGATCCGAAGCTCGCGGACGCACTGGCGGCGCTGTTCGACGAGCGCGACATCCGGACCTTCGTGCTCGGCCTGCCGCTGAACATGGACGGCAGCGAAGGGCCGGCCGCCGCGGCGGTGCGCGCGTGCGGCGCGCGACTCGCCGCGCGCTTCCCGAAGGTGCGCGTCGCGTACCAGGACGAACGGCTGTCGTCGAAGGAGGCCGAGGAGCTCTTGCGCGAGCTCGGCCTGCACGGCAAGAAGGCGCGCGCGCAGCGCGACAGCGCGAGCGCCGTCGTGATCCTGCGCGACTGGATCCGCGCGGGCGAGCCGTAGCCGGCCCGCGCGCCGCGCGTCACAACCGCAGGCCCGGGCGCTTCTCGTACGCGGCGCCGATCGCGCACAGCCGGTCGAGCGAATCGGCGAACAGCTCGAACAGCTCCTTCAGCCGCGCCGGATCCTTCTCGTGGCCGCCGATCACGAGGCGCAGCTCGTCGACGTCCGCGGGGAACTTCTTGCCGAACCAGCCCTCGTCGTCCTCGACCGACAGCGACAGCTTCTTCTGCGCCGCGATCCGCGCGCGCAGCGCCGCGTCGGCGAGGAACGCCTTCGCCTGCCGCTCGTCGTTGCTCTTGACGACCCAGTCGGCGTCGAACTCGCTCGCGCCGATCTCGATGTCCTGCATCCCCATCCACTTCGCGAGCGGCGTGAAGATCGACGCGCGGTACACGCGCAGGCGGAACTTCTCGGCGTTCGCGAACGGCGCGCGCAGCCGCGTGTACGGGATGTGCGCGTGGTTCGCGTGGACCGTGTAGACGTCGAGCGTCAGCGTCCAGTCGCCGTGCGCGACCTCGATGCGGTCGCTCTTCGTCCAACTCCCCTTCGCGTAGCTCGCGCCGAGCTCGGCGGAGAGCTGCCGCCAGATCTCGGGGCGACTGTCGTGGAACCACTTGCGCAAGGGGCCCATCGCGCGTGCCTCTCAGCGCGGCAAGACGC
>SCVU01000494.1 GCA_004296785.1 Planctomycetota bacterium | reverse complement strand
ATTAGATGAAGCGCTTCCTCCGCGAGAACTGGCTCTGGATCGCCGCCCCGCTCGTGATCGTCGCGGTCGGCGTACTCGTGCTGCGCTTCGTCGTCGGCGGCGAAGCGGGCAACGCGCCGTTCAACTACCCGCTGTTCTAGCGCTCAGCGCCAGTCGTCGAGCACGTAGCAGCCGGCGCGCAGCGTGCCCGGCGCGTGCGGCCGCAGCATCGCGACGCCGTTCATCCGCGCCCTGAATCCGCGCCGCAGCAGCGCGCGGTACGCCTCGCTGCGCGCGGTGTTCACACCGGCGAGCAGAGTGGGCATCCCGCGCTCCCCCGCGTAGGCCTCGCACGCGTCGAGCAACGCTTCGAAGTGCGGCGCCGCAGCGGCCCCGGGCCGCACCGCGGCGAACTTCACGTAGACGGTGCCCGAGCCCGCTTCGCTGCCGGCACCCGCGTGGCAGACCGCGAACGCCGCGAGCTCGTGCCCCTCGCGCACGAGCAGCGTGTCGCCGAGCCGCTGGCGCTCGACGCTCTCGATCTCGGCGCTGAGATCGAGCCCGGCGTCGATCTCGTTCGCGAGCGCGCGACAGGCCGCCAGCGCGGCGCCGCGCTCCGTCGGCGCGAGCGCCGCGTAGCTCGCGACGTGCGCGGGCATCTGCCGCGGCGCCGGCGCGAGCGCCAGCACCGGCGTCAGCGCCTGCGGCCAGAAGCCGTACTTCTGGTAGACGTGGATGTGCTTCGTGCTGTGCGGGAACGTGAACAGCCCGACGCTGCGCGTGCCCCACTGCTCGTACAGGCGCATCGTCTCCGACAAGAGCGCCTGCCCGACCGCCTTGTCCCACAGCTGTGGCAGCACCGTCAGCGGCCCGAAGAAGCCGAAGCTCCCCCAACGCGACGCGACGTTGCTGCCGACGAGCTGCGCGCCGTCGTACGCGCCGAGCACCGCGCTCGGATTCGCGCGCCAGCGCGTGCGCAGGAAATCGGCGTCGCCGGCGAACTGCAGTGGATCGGGCAACCCGAGGAACGTGCCGAACGCGAGTCGAAAGATGCGGTCGGCGGCGTCGAGGTCGCGCTCGGGCAGCGGGCGGATCGCGATCGTCATCGAGGTTTCCCCGTGGATTTGCCGGCGCTCTTGCGGGCGGCATCGACGAGCGCGCGCACGGCCCAGCGCCGCACGGCCGTCGCCTGCTCGTCGTCCAGGCGCAGCACGTCCTTGAACACGACCATCGACTCGATGCCGAGGAACAGCGCGAGCGCGCTCGACAAGTGCTCGAGCTCGCGGCGCTTGAACTGATCGCGCACCGGCGCGAGTGCGGCGGCGATCATCGCACCGCGGCGATTCTGGCGCACCGGCGCGCCGTCGCGCGCGCCGGCAGTCGCGACGCTCTGCCGCAGCATCGAGGAGAGCGCCATGCGCGCGGTCAGATGGTGCTCGAAGGTCGGCGCGTTGATCGCGCGCTCGGCCTTCCACACGCGCTCGAACGCATCCGTCGACGGGTCGTCGGCGAAGTGCGCCGCCGCGTCGGGGATCAGCATGTCGATCCCGACCTCGGCCAGCACCGCCTCGGCGCTCGAGAAATAGCGGTACGCGGTGGCGCGCGAGACCAGCGCCGCCGCGGCGATCTCGTCGAGGGTCGGCTGGCGGCCCTCCTGCACGAGCTTGGCGGCGGCGCGCAGCAGGTCCTTGCGCGTGCGCAGGCGCTGCATCCCGCGGCCGCTGTCGATCGTCTTGCGCGGCGCCACGTCAGGCGAGCTGCCGCTGAATGGCCGCGAGGTCGATCCACACGTTCTCGCGCCGGATCGCGCCCTGCTCGGTGAACTCGACGACGTGCAGCAGGCGGAACTCGAGCGGGCGGTTCTTGCCGTCGATGCCGAACGGCTTGCCGGGCGCGCGGCCGCTCCAGACCGACTCGTCGACGAGGAAGCGCTCGCCGTACAGGCGCCGCACGGAGCGCACGTGCCCGTCGGCGAGGTCGGCGAAGAGCGTTTCGTAGAAGCGGCGGACATCCTCGTGCGAGCGCGCCGGACCGGGCGGCCAACCGACGATGTCGTGCTCGACGTCGGGCGCGAGGGTGCCGAGGACGCCCTCGACGTCGTCGGCGGCCTCGTAGCCGAAGTGCTCGTCCATCTTCCTGTCCATCGCTGCGCGGGTGAGTGCCATGGGTGCGTTCCGGTCCGGGTGGGTACGGTGGCTAGACTGAACAACCATAATGAGACATTCGTCTCATGTCGAGCCCCATTTCGCGTTTCTGGATCGGGCCCGGGCGGCGCGAGCGCGCCGGCGCCGGGCCGCCCCGCGCGCTCTACTGCTCGTCCTCGCGCAGCTTCGTACGCCCCTCGCGCACCAGCCGCCAGGTCGGATCGCCCTCGGTGATCTCGACGTGCGCGTCGAGCGGCACGCCGCGGAACGTCTGCGTCGTGTTCGTCTTCGGCCAGTACACCTCCAGCGTCTCGAGCGACTTCGCATCGCCCAGGCCGAGGTGCTGCGTCAGCGGGTTCGCGCCGAAGCTGCCGCCCGTCCCCACCGTCCGGTAGATCGCGCGCTGCGCGCCGCGCTCCGCGATCGTCGCCTTGATCCGCGTCCCGATCCCCCCGCGATTCGACTGCACGCCGCGCACCGTCACGCGCAGCCAATGTCCGTCGAATCCGGGGTTCGAGAACAAGAGGTTGCGGAACCCGTCGCCGGGGAACGCGCCGCCGACCTCTTCGAACACGTCCTGGTCGCCGTCGTTGTCGAAGTCGGCGAACAACACGCCGTGCCCCTTCTGCAGGTTGCCGAAGCCGCCGGCCGCGCTGACGTCCTCGAAGGTCTGGCCGCCGCGATTGCGGAACATCACGTTCGGCACGAGCCCGTCGTAACCGGGGTAACCGGTGCCGAGGTAGAAGTCCGGGTAGCCGTCGTTGTCGAGCTCGCCGAAGTTCGCGCCCATCGGCAGCGCGATCGGTGAGAGCCCCGCGGCGGACGCGCGATTCTCGAAGCCGCCCTTGCCGTCGTTGCGATACAGCGCCGCGGACTCGGCGTCGTGCGGCAGACCGAGCACGCTCGCGACGACCGGCGCCAACCGGTAGTAGTCGGCCTGCTTGTACGTCGTGACGTACAGGTCGAGCGCGCCGTCGTTGTCGTAGTCCCAGAACCACGCGGCGAAGCTGTCGATCGGACCGGCGACCTTGAGCTTCGTCGCGATGTCCTCGAACGTGCCGTCGCCGCGGTTGCGATACAGGCGGTTGAACCCGCCGAGGTTCGACACGTACAGATCGGGGTGGCGATCGCCGTCGAAGTCGCCCCACACCGCGCCTTTCGCGTAGCGGTTGTTCACGACGCCCGCAGCCGCGGCCACGTCCTCGAACGTGCCGTCGCCGCGATTGCGGAACAGCTGCGACGGCGCCGGATTGACCGGCGAGCCCTCGTTGCCCTTGAACAGATCGAGGTCGCCGTCGAGGTCGTAGTCGGCGAACGCGCCGGTCTGCGACGGGTAGCCGGGCTCGGCGATGCCGGCCGCGTACGACACGTCGACCCAATGTCCGCCGCCGAGGTTGCGGATCAGCGACGGCTGGATCTTGCCGTGCTCGTTCCACCACGCGCCGCGCGGCAGGAACAGGTCGGTGCGGCCGTCGCCGTCGTAGTCGGCCTGCGCGATGTTCAGCGCGCCGCTCAGGCCTTCGAGGCCCGAGCCCTTGGTGCGGTCCTCGAACGTGCCGTCGCCGCGGTTGCGGTAGTAGTGCAATTCGGAGCGCGGATCCCAGTCCGAGATCACGAGGTCGGTCCAGCCATCGCCGTCGTAGTCCTCCGCGGCCGCGCCGCCGGCGAGGTTGAAGCCCGCGACACCGGTCGCGTTCGCGACGTCGGGGAAGCGCGGGAAGTCGCTCGGCGGCCGGATCGCGCGCTCCGGCAACCGCAGCGGCACCGGCACCGCGTCGGGCCACGCATCGAGCGTCATCTGCGCGACGTTGAGCAGCCACAGCGCGGAGTTGTGCTCGACGCTGCCCGGCTTCGAGGTCGCGAGCGCGCGCTCGAACCAGCCGACCGCGCGCTCGGACGCCGCGCGATCGACGTGCACGCCGCCGCCGCGGATCGGGAACACGCACGAGTCGCCGTTGCAGTTCGCGATGCAGTTGCGGTTCTCGGCCAGGCGCATGCACGCGACGCCGATCTCGTACTCGAGGCGCGGCTCGAACGCCGGACGCACGCCGCCCGCGTGCTGGGCGAGCAGCGCGTGGCACGCCTCGAGCTCGCGCAGCGAATCCTCGGTGCGGCCGACGCGCAGCAGGTTCGTGCCGAGCGAGTAGCGCAGCTGCGCCTCCTGCAGCGGGTCGGCGCCGCCCTTCGCGAGCGCGGCCTCGAGCTGCGTGATCTGCGCGCTGCCGAGGAACGGGAAGTCGCCGGCGACGTGCACGGCGAGCGCGGCGATGTACGCACGCATCTTCTCGGCCGAGGCGAGCTCGTCGCTCGTCGCGGCCACCGCGGTGGCGGATGCGGGCGCGCGCGCGAGCGGGGCGCTCGGACCGGAGTCGGCACACGCGCCGAGTGCGGCGAGGACGAGCGGGCCGACGAATCGAATGGCGCAGGGCAAGGGCGGCACCTGCGCCGGGGCGCGGCGCCGGTCCTCTTCAGGGGGTAGGTGCCGATAACCTTATCACACGTCGCGAGCGCGTTCGCACGCGCGTCACGGCTCGAGCCGGATCACCACCGGGGCGCTGACGTCGAGCACGGTCAGGCTGAAGTAGTCGACGACAACGGCTGCGTGGTGCGCGACGATGCCTGCCAACGCCGGGTCCGTTCCGGCGGGCAGCGTCAGGCTCGCGGTGCGATCCCCCACCGAATTCAGGACGCCCGCGAACTTCGACAGCGGCGCCTGGTTCGGCGCGGTCAGCGTCCACAGGAAGTACGCGTCGGGGTTCAGCGGTACGTGCGCTCCGGCGACGTCGATCCCGGGGCTCGCTCCCGAAAGCGATCCGAGCACCCAATAGGGTTGAAACGCGTGCGCCGGTGCGTCGACGTACAACTTGCGCGTGCCGCCGGCAGCGAGGCGCACGCGATTCGAGTCCGCGGTGAAGGCGAGCGGCTCGAGCGAGAGCACGCGCACCGCGCCGCCGCGCTTCCAGAACTCGCCATCGCGGGGCACGCCGACCGCCACGTCGTCGATTCCGTCGCCGTCGATGTCGGTCACGGCGGTCGCGTCGTGCGCGAACCGCTCGCCCGTCTCGTCGCCCGCGAACACGTCGAGCACCGCGAAATCAGCGCTCGAGCGCAGCTCCAGCCGGCCGGGCGTCAGCTTCGACGCGAACAGATTCGGCAATCCGAACGCGACGAGGAAATCCGGCGCGCCGTCGCCGTCGCGATCGCCCGCCGGCTCGACGTCGGTCGGGTCGTGCGCGTCGGTCAGCAACTGCGTGCGCAGGATCGCGCCGTCGGCACCGGAGATCAGCGTGATCCATGCGTCGCCCGTGCCGTAGTGGCTCGCCAAGAGCACGTCGGCGCGGCCGTCGCCATTCGCATCGCCGATGCTCGCGCCATCGCGGCACGCCGAACCGCTGAAGGCTGCGCTGGTCCACAGCGTCGCGCCGCTGGCGCCGGAGTACGC
>SCVU01000493.1 GCA_004296785.1 Planctomycetota bacterium | reverse complement strand
TCGTCGACGCGATCGGCATCCTCGAGGCCGGGCTCGCGAAGGCGCCGACGCACGTGAAGATGGTCTACAACCTCGCGGGCGCGCGGCTGCAGCGCGGCGAGGTCGCGGCGGCCAAGGCGCGCTACGAGCAGGTGTTGCAGCTCGATCCCAAGCACGCGGGCGCGCCGGCGCGGCTGGCCGAGATCGCCGCGTACGAGGCGAAGCAGGCGGCCGGCGGCGCAGAGGCCGGCGGCGGCGCGGCGGCTCCGGCCAGCGGTCCGCAGCCCCCGGCGGCCGGCGCCAAGGATCCGAACCACTAGAAACGGCCGGCGGCAGCTAGACTCGGGCTCAGGTTCTCCGGTCCTGATCGCGCCCGACCCCCCACGGGAGCTGTCGTTGGAATCCGACTCCGCGCCATATCCAGGTCCGCGGTTCCGTCGCCCGTCCCCGGCGGCGTGCTGCGGTTTGTTTGCGTTCGCGTCCGCGGCGCTCGCCGCGGCGCAGCAGCCGGCGTCACAGCCGTCGCCGCCGAAGCCGGCCGCGTCGCCGCCGAGCGCGTCGAAGTGCGCGCTCGCGTTCCGCGACGTCACCGCCGAGTCCGGCCTCGCCGCGTTCGCGCAGGTCAACGGCGACAGCGAGAAGCTGTTGATCCTCGAATCGATCGGCGCCGGCGTCGCGTTCCTCGACTACGACCAGGACGGCGACCACGACGCGTGGCTGACGAACGGCGGCCGGCTCGAAGCGGCGAGCGGCGCAGCGGTCGTGCGCGACGAGCTGTTCGAGAACACCGGCGGCAAGCCGGGCGCGCCGCGCTTTCGCGCGGTCGGCAAGGAGCTCGGCGCGGATGACGCGGGCTGGACGATGGGCATCGCGGTCGCCGACGTCGACGCCGACGGCGACGACGACGTGTACCTGACGCAGTGGGGGCCGAACACGCTGCTCGAGAATCGCGCGGGCCGCGGCTTCGCGCCGGTCGAAGCCGCGAGCGGCGCCGCGGATCCCGCGTGGAGCACCGGCGCGTGCTTCTTCGACTCCGACGCCGACGGCGATCTCGACCTGTACGTCGGCAACTACGTCGCGTTCGAGGCCGACTTCGTGCGCAAGAAGCCGATGACGAAGTACAAGGACGTCTCGGTCTACGCGGGGCCGCGCGGGCTCGAGCCGGCGCAGGACACGTACTGGGTCAACGACGGCCGCGGGCGCTACGCGGATGCGACGGCCGCGGCCGGCATCGCGGGGCACAAGGGCTTCGCGTTCCAAGTCGTGCCGCTGGACGTCGATCAGGACGGCTGGCTCGACCTGTTCGTCGCGAACGATTCGATCGCGAATCGACTGTGGATCAACGGCAAGGACGGCACGTTCCGCGAGGATGCGCTGCGCAGCGGCGTCGCGCTGTCGAAGTTCGGCATGGCGCAGGCGGGGATGGGCGTTGCGCTCGGCGATGCGAACGGCGACCTGCGGCTCGACCTGTTCCTGAGCACGTTCACCGACGATGCGTCGACGCTGTTCCGCAACGAGGGGCGCGGGCTGTTCCGCGACGTCTCGCAGCCGTCGGGGCTGGCCGTCGCGACGACGCCGCGGCTCGGCTGGGGCGCGCTGATCGCGGATCTCGACGGCGATGCGGACGCGGAGATCGTGCAGATCAACGGCCATGTGTACCCGCAGGTCGACCGCGTGCCGTTCGGGTTCCAGTACCGGCAGGCGCCGCAGCTGTTCGAGAACCGCGGCAAGTGCCGCTTCGCCGACGTCAGCGCCTCCGTCGGCGGCGCGTTCGCGGCGCCGCTGGCCGGACGCGGGCTCGCGCTCGGCGACTGCGACAACGACGGCGATCCCGACCTGTTGATCGGGCAGCTCGACGGGCCGCCGCTGTTGCTCGCGAACGAATCGGCGCGCGCGCGGCCCGCGCTCGTCGTGCGGCTCGTCGGGCGCACGGGCCCGCGCGATCCGATCGGCGCGCGCGTGCTGTGCAGCGCGGGCGGTCAGCGCGAGCTCGCGACCTGGGTGCGCAACCAGAGCTTCCTGTCGGCGCACGCGGCCGAGCTGTGGTTCGCGCCGGCGGCGAGCGCGGAGACGGTCGAGCTGCTCGTCGCGTGGCCGAACGGGGCGTGCGAGCGCTACGAAGCGCCCGCGCGCGGCGCGCACACGCTGATCGAGGGCGACGGCAGCGCGGCGCAGTGGCCGCAGTGAACGCGCCGCGTCGCTGCTACCGCGTGCGGCGCGTACGGTGCCTGGCTCGATTTTGTCGGATTCGCGCCGGCGCGCGCGTGACGCGCGCCGGCGCGAATCCGACAAAAT